>NZ_BCQU01000019.1:0-85536 GCF_001552235.1 Actinomadura rubrobrunea NBRC 15275
GGAAACCACGCGGCTCCCAGGGCAACGGGGGCGGCCAGACAATCGCCTGGCCTCACAAGGCACTGGCTTTTGACACGCTGTTGAGTTCTCAAGAAACGGACACCCACCGCGCGGATCCCGCTCTCGCGGTCACCGCCCCGGGGCGACACTTTTAATTTACCCGGCTTTTCTTCTCTGTCAAACCGACCCTTTTCAGAGCCAATTCGACAAAGAAGTCCGCAACCGGGTATCCCACAAGCCGAACAAAAGCCTGGACCGGCTCGGTGTCGACTCGGGGAAGATGCCCATCGGGTCGGCCGCCTCTTGGCGACCAGCACCCAGCTCGGGCTGACCAGACCAGTGTACAACAGACCGAGCGCCGCTCGGGCCGCCTTCTGATCTGATCCCCTGGGGCCGTCCGCCTCGCGGCGTCCCGCATCCCTCAGGGTGCAGATGACTTTAGGCAGGCAAGATCGCAACAGTCAAATCGGAGCGACGGGCGCTCACGTGGTCCGGACGACGCGGCGCCGAGGCACGCGGACCGCGCATCGGGTCACGTTCACGTCGTTCGACTGTGGCCGAGAGGCCAGCCACTCACCGGTACGTGCCGCGTTCACGTTGATCAGAGGGAGTTCCCGCCGTTACAGATCCACGCTGCTCTCGGTTGCGCACGGTATTCCGGCCGCCGTCGCGATGAGCATGTGTCGAGGTCGAAGGGCCCCTGTCCTGCACGTGCCGCAGCTTCTCGCCATGACCTGAGGGAACCGTTGCACGATCCCTGATCGTCCCGGTGCTGCGAGCCCGATCGGTCAAGGCGCTGCGCGCCCGAGTCGCGCGCAGGGCAACGCCCTGCTTCGGAACGCTGCGTAACCGCTTCTTTTGGACTGCTCTGGCAGGACTGCGACCACACCTGAAGGGATGCCGTCGAGTCGACTCCACGGGTGTCTACATCTGGGGCGTGGACCTCGTCCTGCCCGTGGACGGCGAGGCCCGCATCGACCTGGGAGCGTCCCGCCCCGGCCGTCTCCGGTTCGTCTGCGCCTCCGGCACTGGCCTTGCGGTCGGGCTGGGCGCGAAACCGTGGCGCCTGGCCCGTTCCGCGAGCGGAGTTTCGAACCTGTTGGACGGGACGATCGGACGTGATGTCAGGCGCGCCGGCAACGGCGGGTCCCGGTAGAAGCCGCGAGCCGCTGCCACTGCCCGCGCGTCGACGAACCTCTTGTCGAGCAGGGTGCCGAGCCCGTGCCCGCAGAGCGGCGATCACCAGGTCCGCGCTGGAGGCTGCGGCCTCCCCCATCGGCGGCAGACCGTCGCCGACGACAAGGTCGTCGGCGACGGTCGCGGTCCGCGCGGCTCGGGCACCGCACTGCCGACAGGACTGTCGGTGACGCGTACCGGACCGCTTCTCCCCCTTCGGCGGCCGCCGAGGCGCGCTGCGCAATGGCCGTACTGATCCCCGAGTGGGCAGTGCCGAGGCTGCGTGGCCACTGATCATGTGACCGGCCTGCGCAGTCACCACCGCAGACCAGGACTGGGGCAGCTCGGCTGCTGGGACAGCCGTGACATCTGCTACGGCACAGGACGGAAGGCGGAGACCACGAAAGAGAGCGGCACCGTGACCGGCTCGGGGAGACGGGCGACGCGTTGCCGAAGCTCGTCGGCCGGAACATGGTGCGCGCTCGGCCCCATTCCGACGAGGGCTTCGGTCTGCGCGTGGTCGAGGGTCGCTTCATATTCCAGCGTGCGCCGCGTCTCCAGGGTGAAATGGGCTCCGAGGGCCGCATCAACGCGTTCGTTCTTCTGTTCGTCGACGGTCACGAGCCCGAGGGTTTCGACGAGCGGGCCCAGATGCCGTTGCGAGGGGGTGACGGTGACCAGGAGGCCGCCGCGCAGCACCCTATGGAATTCCGGGGCGTTGCGGGGAGCGAACACGTTGATGACCGCGTCCACGGCGTCGGTGCGGACCGGCAACGGCCGCCAGAGGTCGGCGACGACGGCGCCGATGCGTGGATGGGCTCGGGCGGCCCGCCGGGCGGCGTATTTGGACAGGTCCAGGGCGATGCCCACCGCGTCGCCGGGCTGGTCGAGTACCGCGCTCAGGTAGTAGCCCGTGCCGGCTCCCGCGTCCAGGACGCACCCGCCTCCTGGAACGGCGTCGAGTGCTGCGGTGATGAGCTCCGCGACGGCCTTCGCCATGGGGGCGAAGTGACCAGTTCGTAGGAAGGTCTCGCGCGCGCCCACCATCTCGGCGGTGTCGGCGGTGCCGGGACGGGCGTTTCCAGGGAGCAGATTCGCGTATCCCTGGCGGGCGACGTCGAAGGCGTGTCCTGCGGGGCAGCGCAGGGTCTTCCCTTCGCCGTTGAGGGCGAGGGTCTCCCCGCATACAGGGCACGCCAGACGTTCGACCACATCAGCCAGCACGGGTCATGGTCTACCACGCCAGACCGTCCTCGAGGACGTCGCGGACCGCACAGCGCAGGTGAGGACGCGGGCGGCCACGGTGCCATTCAGCGCGCCGTCGAGGCCGCGGACGCCATCGTCGGCCCCCGCTCTGCCCCGTCATGACCTCCGCAAAGTTCTCGAGACGGTTCCAAGGGCTCGGCGTCGTGCCAGCGGACGTCACGTCCAGCGGTGCCTGCGCCAGAGCCCACGCCCGGCTGGTCACCGACCGCCAGTGCGCCGCCATCCCGGGGCGGTTCCCCGGCGCGCCCAGCTCGCAGCTCCACCGCGCCGCCGTCCCGTACAGCTTGATCTGGTCGATGCTCTGGTTGGCGCCGGTGTCGCGCAGCTCCGGCGGACGGTCGGCGGTCAGCACGATCATCGGCACGCCCGCCTGATGCGCCTCGATCACCGCCGGGTGGAAGTCGGCCGCGGCCGTCCCCGACGTGCACACCACCGCCGCCGGACGCCCTGAGCGCCTGGCCGGCCCCAGCGTCTGGTCAGGTTGTGAATCGGCTGCCCCAGCGGCGGCAGGGTGCTGCCGATCTGCGAGATCACGGCTTCGAGCGGGTGCCGCCACGCCCAGCGTGACGCTTCTGGAGCCCCACATGACCAGCCGGCTGCCGCGTCGACGACGCCCCCTGCGAAGCGACGGCGACGAAGCTCCAGCCATCACAGCCTCGCCCGCTCGGGCACCCCAGACCGCAGCAGGCCGGTCAACCCGCTGGACAGGACGCCCCGAGCTGCACGCCTGAGGTCTCTGAAGCGGCTGGTACAGGCATTGCCGTCTCCCGCCTGAAAGCACCCGGCTTGGCGACGCCTCCATTAGGAGCGGGAGCTGCGACCACCGTCGACCTCGTCCTGCCCGGCGTGCACCTGCGGCTGCAGACCGACCGCGGCATGTTCTCACCCGACCGCGTCGACTCGGGCACGCGCATCCTGTTGGAAACCGCGCCTCTTCCCCCTCCCACCGGCGACCTGCTGGACCTGGGTGCGGCTACGGCCCCGTCGCCACCGGCCGCTCGGTCCCCGAGGCCGTCGACGCCGCCCGCGCCTCCCACATCCCGGTGTCCACCATCGCCTTCGGACCGGTATGGCCCCGGCGATCGACCCTCATGCGGCCCGACGGCGCGCGGTCGTCCCGCTGAGCGCCGCTTGTCGGCGGCGGCGCCGCGCTGGGCCTCGCCGGCGTCCCTCCCGGGGCCGGCTGCGCCCTACGGCCACGCCCAGGGGACTGGCGGCGCCGTGGGTGAGGCGCTATCAGAGGGGCGGCCGCGCCGAGCCAGTCGTCCCTGGCCGTAACGCCACATGGCGAGGGCTGCCTGAAGCCTGGGCGCCGGGCTTGGCGCCCAGGCGCGGACGATCTCGTGGCGGCGGCGCGAAATGGCCGGCGGAAGGGCTCATTCCGGCGGTACGCGCTGGTCTGGGGCGCCCTACAGTTCGGTGGCGCCGATGAAGGGTGCCTTCCGAGGAAGCCCACGTCCCATTCGGCGCAGCCCAGTAACCGCCCTCCGGTCGGTGGCTCCGAGCCGGAGGGCGCGCCGCCACTGCTGGACGATCTGGGCCGCGTCACCGCCTGAAGCGATTCGCCCACGACCTGGTCGTACCGATGGTGCTGCGAGCCCCTCAGGGCGGCGTCACGGGGACTCCAGCCGCCGTGACTCCGCCCTGTCAGGACGGCAGGCGGCGCCGCACTTCCTCCATGTCGAGGTCGCGCACCTGCTGGATGACGTTCTCCAGCACCGCCTCCGGCAGGGCCCCGGGCTCGGCGAACACGATCACGCCGTCGCGAATCGCCATGACCGTGGGGATGGAGGAGATGCCGAACCGCTCCGACAGCTCGGGCTGGTCCTCGGTGTCGACCTTGCCGAACACGATGTCGGGGTGCTTTTCGGCGGCCCTGGCGAAGACCGGGGCGAAGGCGCGGCACGGACCGCACCACTCGGCCCAGAAGTCGACCAGCACGATGCCGTCGCGCTGGGCCACGTCGTCGAAGTTGTCTGCGGTCAGCGTGACCGTCGCCATGTCGGTTTCTCCTCGCTCGGGGTATCAGCCAGGGAAGCGGCGGACAGCCCCGCAGTATTCCCGACGTGGGAATCACAGAGCCGTAATTGGCGTTCTCCCTTCAGGGAGATCGCACCGAAGAAGGGTCAGGATGGCTGCAACCCGTAGCAAGGGCGACAGGATCGACGCCCTCGACAAGGACCTTGTCGGGGCGTACCTCGACCGGATCGGCCGCACCCCCCTGCTGGACGCGGAGGAAGAGGTCGACCTGGCCAAGGCGATCGAAGGGGGCCTGTACGCCGAACAGCTCCTGGAGGAAGGCCCGATCCCCGAAGGGACCACCCGGGAAGAGCTGCAGGAGATCGTCGAGGCGGGGCTGCGCGCCAAGCAGCGCTTC
This sequence comes from Actinomadura rubrobrunea NBRC 15275, assembly GCF_001552235.1. NCBI lineage: Bacteria > Bacillati > Actinomycetota > Actinomycetes > Streptosporangiales > Thermomonosporaceae > Actinomadura > Actinomadura viridilutea. Next base: position 4,820 of record NZ_BCQU01000019.1, read on the forward strand.
GTCGAGGCCAACCTGCGCCTTGTGGTCTCGATCGCCCGCAAGTACCCCACCGACGCGCTTCCCCTCATCGACCTCATCCAGGAGGGCAACCTGGGGCTGATGCGGGCGGTGGAGAAGTTCGACTACCGGCGCGGCTTCAAGTTCTCGACGTACGCGACCTGGTGGATCCGGCAGGCGATCGGACGCGGCCTCAGCCACACCGCCCGCACCATCCGCCTCCCGGTGCACGTCGAGGAGGAGCTGTCACGGCTGCGGCGGGCCGAGCGGCAGCTCGGCCGCGACCTGGGCCGCGACCCCACGCGCGAGGAGCTGGCGGAGGCCGTCGGCGCCGAGCCCGAGCACGTCGACGAGCTGCTGAGCTGGCGCCGCGATCCCGCCAGCCTGGACGCCGCGGTGGACGACACGGGCGAGACCGCCATGGGCGACCTGCTGGAGGACCCCGACGGGGTGACGCCCGAGGCGGAGATCCTCGCGCTCGACGAGAGCGAGGGGCTGGGCCGCCTGCTGGAACGGCTGCCCGAACGCGAGTCGGCGATCCTGCGGGCCCGGTTCGGCATGGACAGCGGCCAGCCGCAGTCGTACGCGCAGATCGGCGCCCGCTACGGCCTGAGCCACAACCGGGTGCGGCAGATCACCGACCGGTCGCTGCGGCGGCTGCGCCAGATGGCGGCGGAGGCGGAACTGAACGGGCAGCGCGGGCCCGCGCACGCCGCGGCCGTCCCGTCCGCCGCCCGCACCGGCTCGCCGGCGGCCGCTCGGACCCCGAAGACGCGGGGCGCCCCGGCCGCGGAGCACAAGGTCACCGCGGCGGCCGTGCGCGCGGCCGCGTCTCGCAGCAAGGCGGCATGACGCCGCGCGACGCGCCGCGTGGCCCCGCGCGAGCCGCACGCAGACGGACGGTCGGTGCGGATGCACGCGGTCGGCCGCCTGTCGTCACATGGGGAACCTTCCGGAAGTTTTCCGGTTTCCTACACTGCGCTCCCCATGTCAGGGCGGCCCCGGTGCCATAGCCTTGGTGCACGTGAGTACATCTAGCGTCACGGGGGAGCTCGACGCCTGGCGCGCCCTCCCGGCACTGCAACAGCCCGAGTGGGAAGACGAGGCCGAGCTGCGCGCCGTGGTCGAGGAGCTGGCCAAGCAGCCTCCGCTGGTGTTCGCGGGCGAGTGCGACCAGCTCAAGGAGCGGCTGGCGGCGGTCGCGCGGGGCGAGGCGTTCGTCCTGCAGGGCGGGGACTGCGCCGAGACGTTCGCGGGCTCCACGGCCGACGCCGTCCGCAACAAGCTGAAGACCTTGCTGCAGATGGCGGTCGTGCTCACCTACGCGGGCCGCGTGCCGGTGGTGAAGATCGGCCGGATGGCCGGGCAGTTCGCCAAACCGCGGTCCAAGCCCGTCGAGAGGCGCGGCGGGGTGGAGCTGCCCGCCTACCGGGGCGACGCCGTCAACGGCTTCGAGTTCACCGCCGAGGCGCGGCGCAACGACCCGCGGCGGCTGCTGCAGGCCTACCACTGCTCGGCCGTCACGCTGAACCTGTGCCGGGCCTTCACCACGGGCGGGTACGCCGACCTGCGGCAGGTGCACGCCTGGAACCAGGACTTCGTGGCGGCCAGCCCGGCCGGGCGCCGGTACGAGCGGCTGGCCGGGGAGATCGACCGGGCGCTGGCGTTCATGAAGGCGTGCGGCGCCGACCCCGAGGAGCTCCACAGCGTGGAGTTCTACTCCAGCCACGAGGCGCTGCTGCTGGAGTACGAGCGGGCGCTGACCCGCATCGACAGCCGCAGCGGGCAGCCGTACGACGTGTCGGCGCACCTGCTGTGGATCGGCGAGCGGACCCGGCAGCTCGACGGCGCGCACGTGGAGTTCCTGCGGCACGTCCGCAACCCGATCGGGGTGAAGCTGGGCCCGTCCACCACCCCTGAGGACGCGCTGGCGCTGGCCGAGCGGCTCAACCCCGAGGGCGAGCCGGGCCGGCTGACGTTCATCACCCGGATGGGCGCGGACAAGATCCGCGACGCGCTGCCGCCGCTGATCGAGAAGGTGCGCGGCAGCGGGCCGCCGGTCGCCTGGATCTGCGACCCGATGCACGGCAACACCTTCGAGGCGCCGAGCGGGCACAAGACCCGCCGGTTCGACGACGTGCTGGCGGAGGTCACCGGGTTCTTCGAGGTGCACCGGGCGCTCGGCACCCACCCCGGCGGCATCCACATCGAGTTCACCGGCGACGACGTCACCGAGTGCGTCGGCGGCGGCCACGAGATCGACGAGGCCGACCTGCACCAGCGGTACGAGACCGCGTGCGACCCGCGGCTCAACCGCAGCCAGTCCCTGGACCTGGCGTTCATGGTCGCCGAGCTGTACCGCGAGACCCACTGACCTCGCGCCTCGCCGCGGGCCGCGGCGGCGCGGACGGCGTCGGGGCGGGGGTCAGATGGCGACCTCGGCCCAGACGACCTTGCCGCCGGCGACGGGTTCGGCGCCCCAGGCGGTGGCGAAGCGGTCGACGATGAACAGGCCGCGGTGCGACTCGTCCAGGGGGCCGGGGACGGTCAGGCGCGGCATCTGCGCGGCGCGGTCGCGGACCTCCACGCGGACCCGGGAGTCGTCGCGTATCAGACGCAGTTCCAAGGCGGTTCCGGCGTGCCGGACGGCGTTGGCGACCAATTCGGCGACGATCGCGGTGACCAGCTCCTCGCGTTCCATGAGGGCCCACGTGCGCATGGTGCGGGTGGCCAGTCGGCGCGCGTGCTCCACCGCCTCGGTCTGCGGGGCGGCGCGCATCGTCGTCTCGGTCATCGCGGGGACCGCCGGACGGTTCGGGGGGCGGGCCGGCCGTCGGCCGTCGACGGCGCGGTGCGGCGGCCGCGCATCACACGCGGCCCTCGGCGCCTTCGCCGTCCGCCGCGTCCGCCATGAGGAAGCGGTCGAGGCCGGTGGTGCGCAGCACGTTCTCCACCCGGCCGTAGGCGCCGGTCACCACGAGCGTGGCGTTCTGGGCGCGGGCGTGCTTGTACGCGCGGACGAGCACGTTCAGGCCGGAGGAGTCGCAGAAGTCGACGGCGGTGAGGTCGACCACGACCTCCCGCTCCCCCGCGTCGACCAGCTCGGTCAGCCGGGCTCGGAGCTCCTCGGAGGAGTGCAGGTCGATGGAGCCGCGCGCGGCGATCGTCGCGCGGCCGTCGTGTCGCGTCGTCTGCAAGGCTAGGCCCACGACACCCCACCATACCGACTGCGGGCCCTCCTGACGCCCCCGCCGGTGACGCCCCGGTCCCGCTCGGTCACGACGCCCGCAGGACGATCAGTGCGACGTCGTCGTTGGACGGCTCGGGCCCGAAGTCGCGCACGGCCCGCTGGATGCGGGCGGCGACCGCGCCCGCGCTCAGGCCGGTGCAGCCCGACAGCAGCCGTTCCAGGCCGTGCCCGTCGCCCAGCAGCCGGGAGCCCGAGCGCCGCTCGGTGACGCCGTCGGTCACGCACAGCAGCACCTGTCCGCGGCGCAGGCTGACGGTGTCGGTGTGGAACCGCACGTCGTCGAACACGCCGAGCAGCGGCTGCGGGCGGGCGGCCTCGCGGACGGCGCCGTCGGGGTCCAGGATCAGCGGCGGCGGGTGCCCGGCGCTGCTCAGCGTGATCGTCACCCCGTCCCGGCGCGGCCGCGGGGTGATCTCGCCGTGCAGCAGGGTCAGCAGGCGGCCGCGCTCGCCCTCGCCGAGGATCAGCCGGTTGAGGCGGGCCAGCACGTCGGGGACGGACATGTCCTCGGCGGCCAGGATGCGCAGGGCGTGCCGGGCCAGCCCGGTGACGGCGGCGGCCTGCGGGCCGGTGCCGCACACGTCGCCGATGGCGAACCGCCAGCGGTGGGCGGGCCCGGCGGGCCCGCCGGACGGGTCGGGGCACTCGAACACGTCGTAGAAGTCGCCGCCGACCTCGCTGCCCTCGCCGGCCGGCTCGTACACCACGGCGACCTCCAGGCCCGGGATCTCGGGCACGCCGGGCGGCAGCAGGCTGCGCTGCAGGGCGCGGCTCATGGCGGTCTGGGCGGAGTACAGGCGGGCGTTGTCGATCGCCAGGGCGGCGCGGCGGCTGAGCTCCTCGGCCAGCTCGATGGCGCTGCGCGGGAAGCGGTCGCCGGCCGGGCGGCCGATCACGATGGCGCCGATGCGGCGGCCGCGGGCGATCAGCGGGAACGCGTAGGCCTGGTCGCGGGCGGTGCTCCCGGCGGCGGCGCGCACGTCCGGCGGGGCGGCCATGAGACCGTTCCAAGGGCCGGGGGCGTCCATCGGCGGGGCGAGGTCGGCGTGGGCGAGCAGGTCGCGCAGCCCGTCGGCGCGGGTCTCGTCGGCGTGCCAGACGTAGGCGAGGCGGTCGCGCTCGCCGTCGCCGTCGGCGACGGTGTAGACGGCGCACCAGGTCGCCAGCCGCGGCACGACCAGCTGGGCGACCAGCGCCATGGTGCGCTCCTGGTCGAGGGTGCCGGCCAGCAGGTCGCTGGCCTCGGCGACGAAGCTGAGCCAGCCGCGCCACGAGCGCTCCAGCTCGCCGATGCGGGCCTTCTCCAGCGACAGCGCCGTCTCCTCGGCCAGCCGGCCCAGGCGGGCGGCGTCGGCCTCGTCGAACCGGCCGGGGGCGGACGCCACGGCGACGACCAGGCCGGTGAGGCGGCCCTGGGTCACCAGCGGCGCGGCGACCATGGAGCGGGCGCGCAGGGCCGCGGCGACCGGGTCGGCGGCGTCGGCGGCCACCCACGGCGCGCCGCCGCGGGCGTCCGGGCCGAGGCCGACCACCGACAGCTCCTCCACGGGGGCCTCGGTGGGCAGGCCGGACGCGGCGCCCAGCACCAGCCGCCCGTCGCGTTCGGTCAGCAGGACGGCGGCGCCGTCGGCGTCGAGCATGTTGCGGACGGTGCCGACCGCCTCCTGCAGCGTCTCCTTGGCCGAGGTCGAGCGCAGCAGCCGGTCGCCGGCCACGGCCCTGGCGGCGAGGTCGTTCTCGTCGCGCGCGGCGCCGCCGCCGAGGCGGCCCCCGGCGGCCGCGGCTCCCCGCCCTTCCCTGCGCGTGGCGGGGCGCGCGGCGGTCCTGTCTCCGGGGCGGGCGCCCTGGGTCGGCGGGCTCGCGGCGCCTGCGGCCTTCTCGGCGGCGTCCTCGCGGTCGGGTGCGGCGCCGGAGTCGCCGCCGGGCCGGGGCAGCCGGAACCACACGCCCTTGCCGCGCCGGTCGTAGGTGACGCCCCAGGACTCCGACAGCGCGGCGATCGACGGGAGGCCGCGGCCGCTGGAGGCCTCCATGCCCGGCATCGCGATGACGCGGGTGGGGTGGCGGTCGCGGACCTCGATCTGGATCTCGCCGTCGGTGAGCCGGCAGATCACCTCGAACGAGGTGCCCGCGTAGGCGACGGCGTTGGTGGCCAGTTCGCTGGTGGCGAGCACGGCGTCGTCGACGGCCTCGTCCATGTGCCAGCCCGTCAGCACCCGGCGGACGAACCGCCGCGCCTCCGCCACGGACGTGGCGACGGAGGGGAAGGTGGCCGACACCTTCTGCGCCGAGGAGGACCGCGCCGTGCGCGCCGCCGTCTGCCGATCCAACAGTCCGTTCCTCACTTCGAGCTTTTCCCGGGCCCGGCTATCGTGGCAGACGGGTTCGCCGCCCGGCCAGGAGAGGTCCCCGCCCGCGGCGGGATCCCGGGGACGGGCCGGCCGCGGCGTCCCGGTCGGCGCCGCCGACGGGCCCGGCCGCGGCACCGGGCCACCGGTGAGCGGGGGTCCGGGACGGCATCTTCCCGGCCCGGCGGACAGGTGCGGGCCAGGGCCGCCACAACACGACAGACCGTAACACGAAGGCTACGAGCCACCTCGAGGCGTCACGCGACGGGTGCGGCGCACCGCCGTCGTGCGGCGGGCCTGACATCGGCGGCGTGGAACGTAAAGTACAGGTGCGGCCACGTCAGAAGGAGGTGTCCGTCGTTCCCGGGTACCCACGTCGCGGGCCAGGAGGATGAGCAGCATGCCCCGAACCGCTCCCCGTACGAACTACCGCAACGGGTCCCATGACACCACGCCGCGCTATAGCGACGCCGATCTGGCGCCGTTGCTCAAGGCGCTGGCGGCGGTGCGGGACGGCAAGCTCCGCAAAGAGCTGGACGTGCCGGGTGAGGGCGCCGTCGCGGAGGCCGCGGCGATCCTGGAGGAGATCCGCCAGAACGCCGAGCACATCGCCACCGGGATGGCGCGGGTGCGGCGCGAGATCGGCCGGCAGGGGCAGCTGCGCGGCCGGCTGCGGCCCGGCGCGCTCAAGGGCACCTGGGGCACCGTGGTCGAGGACGCCAACGCGATCATCGACAAGCTCACCGACCTGGCGACCGGCATCCACAAGGTGGTGGAGGCGGTCGCCGCGGGCGACCTGAACCAGCGGGTGGAGCTGCGGGTCGGCGGGCGGCCGATGCGCGGGGAGCTGCTGCGCATGGCCCGGTCGGCGAACTCGATGGTGGAGCTGCTGGACCAGTTCACCTGGGAGGTCACCCAGTTCGCCCGGGAGGTCGGCACCGAGGGGCGGCTCGGCGGCAAGGCGTCCGCGCGCGGCATGTCCGGCCGGTGGCGGGACGTGACCGCGGCGGTGAACCTGATGGCCGACCGGCTGACCTCGCAGGTCCGCGACATCGCCGAGGTGACGACGGCGGTCGCCAAGGGCGACCTGACCCGCAAGGTGACGGTGGAGGCCGCGGGCGAGCTGCAGGAGCTGAAGCTCACCGTCAACACCATGGTCGACCAGCTGTCGGCGTTCGCCGACGAGGTGACCCGCGTCGCCCGCGAGGTCGGCACCGAGGGGCAGCTGGGCGGTCAGGCCAACGTGCGGGGCGTCAGCGGGGTCTGGAAGGACCTCACCGACAACGTCAACGCGATGGCCAACAACCTGACCTCGCAGGTCCGCAACATCGCCCAGGTGACGACGGCGGTCGCCGAGGGCGACCTCAGCAAGAAGATCACCGTCGACGCGCAGGGCGAGATCCTGCAGCTGAAGCTGACGGTGAACCAGATGGTGGACACCCTGTCGGCGTTCGCCGACGAGGTCACCCGCGTCGCCCGCGAGGTCGGCACCGAGGGCCGCCTCGGCGGCCAGGCCCGCGTGCCCGGCGTGAGCGGCGTGTGGAGGGACCTGACCGACAATGTCAACGGCATGGCGTCCAACCTGACCTACCAGGTCCGCAACATCGCGCAGGTCACCACGGCGGTCGCCCAGGGCGACCTGACCAAGAAGATCACCGTCGACGCGCAGGGCGAGATCCTGGAGGTCAAGGACACCGTCAACACGATGGTGGACACCCTGTCGGCGTTCGCCGACGAGGTCACCCGCGTCGCCCGCGAGGTCGGCACCGAGGGCCGCCTCGGCGGTCAGGCCCGAGTGCACGGGGTCAGCGGGGTCTGGAAGGACCTCACCGACAACGTCAACTCGATGGCCAACAACCTGACCACCCAGGTGCGCAACATCGCGCAGGTCACCACCGCGGTGGCGCAGGGCGACCTGAGCAAGAAGATCACCGTCGACGCGCAGGGCGAGATCGCCCAGCTGAAGGAGACCATCAACACGATGGTCGACATCCTGTCGGCGTTCGCCGCCGAGGTGACCCGGGTGGCGCGCGAGGTCGGCACCGAGGGCCGCCTGGGCGGGCAGGCGATCGTGCCCGGCGCGGGCGGCATGTGGAAGGACCTGACCGACAACGTCAACGGGATGGCCTCCAACCTGACCACCCAGGTGCGCAACATCGCGCAGGTGGCCACCGCGGTGGCGCACGGCGACCTGACCCGCCGCATCGACGTCGACGCCCAGGGCGAGATCCTGGAGCTGAAGACCACCCTGAACACGATGGTGGACACGCTGTCGGCGTTCGCCTCCGAGGTGACCCGCGTCGCCCGCGAGGTCGGCACCGAGGGCCGCCTCGGCGGGCAGGCCGAGGTGGAGGGCGTGTCGGGCACCTGGAAGCGGCTCACCGAGAGCGTCAACGAGCTGGCCAGCAACCTGACCACGCAGGTGCGGGCGATCGGCGAGGTCGCCCGGGCGGTGGCGCGCGGCGACCTGACCCGCTCCATCACCGTGGAGGCCCGCGGCGAGGTGGCCGAGCTGAAGGACAACGTCAACCTGATGGTCGCCACGCTGCGCGAGACCACCCGGGCCAACCAGGAGCAGGACTGGCTGAAGACCAACCTGGCGCGCATCGGCGGGCTGATGCAGGGCCACCGCGACCTCATGCAGGTCGCCGAGTTGATCATGAACGAGCTGACGCCGACCGCCAGCGCCCAGTACGGCGCGTTCTACATGGCCGAGTACCCCGAGGACGGCGCGGAGGCCCCCGACCCCGACGACGCCGAGCTCGTGCTGATCGCCGGGTACGGGATCGACCGCGACCGGATCGGCGCGGAGCGGTTCGGCATCGGGGACGGCCTGATCGGCCAGGCCGCCCGGGAGCGCCGCCGGATCCTGCTCACCGACGCGCCGCCCGGCTACATCAAGATCGGCACGGGGCTGGGCGAGGCCGACCCGGTCAACATCATCGTCCTGCCGATCGTGTTCGAGGACACCGTGCTGGGCGTGATCGAGCTGGCCTCGTTCAGCCGGTTCACCGACGTGCACCTGGCGCTCTTCGACCAGCTGATCGAGACGATCGGGGTGACGCTGAACGCCATCCGCGCCAACGCCCGCACCGAGGCGCTGCTGGCCGAGTCCCAGCGGCTCGCGCAGGAGCTGCAGGAGCGGTCCGACGAGCTGCAGCGCCAGCAGGGCGAGCTGCGGCACTCCAACAGCGAGCTGGAGGAGAAGGCGGCGCTGCTGGCCCAGCAGAACCGCGCGATCGAGATCCAGAACTACCAGATCGAGCAGGCCCGGCGGACGCTGGAGGAGCGCGCCGAGCAGCTGGCGATCTCCTCGCGGTACAAGTCGGAGTTCCTCGCCAACATGTCGCACGAGCTGCGCACCCCGCTCAACAGCCTGCTCGTGCTGGCCAAGCTGCTGTCGGAGAACGCCGAGGGCAACCTGACCGACAAGCAGGTGGAGTTCGCCCGGACCATCTACGACTCCGGCACGGACCTCCTGGAGCTGATCAACGACATGCTCGACCTGGCCAAGGTGGAGGCCGGGAAGATGGAGGTGCACCTGCAGACGCTGGAGGTCTCGGCGCTGGTCGACTACGTCGAGGCGACGTTCCGTCCGCTGTCGCAGGACAAGGGTCTGCGGTTCGGGGTGGAGGTCGCCCCGGACGTCCCGGCGACCCTGTACACCGACGAGCAGCGGCTGCAGCAGGTGCTGCGGAACCTGCTGTCCAACGCGGTGAAGTTCACCAGCGAGGGCGAGGTGCGGCTGCGCGTGGAGCGCGCCGACGACATGGACTTCACCGTCCCGGCGCTGTGGAACACCCCGGACGTGCTGGCGTTCCGGGTGATCGACACCGGGATCGGGGTGAGCCAGGACAAGCTGCAGGCCATCTTCGAGGCGTTCCAGCAGGCCGACGGCACCACCAGCCGCCGCTACGGCGGCACCGGGCTCGGCCTGTCCATCAGCCGCAACATCGCCCGGCTGCTGGGCGGGGAGATCCACGTGGAGAGCGAGGTCGGCCAGGGCAGCGTCTTCACCCTGTACCTGCCCGCCCGGTGCCCCTCGCCGGACGAGCGGCGGCGCCCCGCGGCAGACGAGCACGACGCGGCCGATCAGGCCGACCGCGCCGCCCCGCCGGCGGTGCCGGCGGCGCCCGCCGGGTCCGCGCCCGCCCTGGAGGCGCCGGCGCCCGGCCGCGGCGAGGACGCCCCGACCAGGGAGCGCGACGAAGGCGAGGACCCGCTGAACGGGCTCGTGCCCGAGCCGCCCGCCGACTACCTGGACACGGCGCTGTCGGGCCGCAAGGTGCTCATCGTCGACGACGACGTGCGCAACGTGTTCGCGCTGACCAGCGTCCTGGAGGGGTACGGCATGGACGTGCTGTACGCCGAGGACGGGCAGGCGGGCATCGACCTGCTGCACCGCAACCCGGACGTGGCGCTGGTGCTGATGGACGTGATGATGCCCGGACTCGACGGCTACGCCACCACCGCCGCGATCCGGGAGATGCCGCAGTTCGCCGAGCTGCCCATCATCGTGATCACGGCGAAGGTGATGAAGGGCGACCGGGAGAAGAGCCTGGCGGCGGGCGCGTCGGACTACGTGCCCAAGCCGGTGGACGTCGACCGGCTGCTGGACGTGATGCGGCGCTGGCTGCAGCCGTCGGCCGTGCGCTGACCCGCCCCGCCCGCCGGCGCCGGGTCGTCGGGCGGGGCAGGACGTTGTGCACTGATGGGGAACGCCGACCCGTGGGATGATCGGGGCGGCGGCCGGGGCGCGGCGGAGCGGCCGCGGCCGTCCGTGCCGCGGCGGGGCGCCGGGTTCGGGCGCCGGGCGGTCGCGGGCCACGCCGTCCGGCCGGGGATCGGATCGAGGAGAGAGGCCACGCGTGGACGACAAGGCGAAGATCCTGCTCGTGGACGACCGCGAGGAGAACCTGATCGCCCTTGAGGCCATCCTCAGCTCCCTCGACCTGGACCTGGTGCGGGCCCGCTCCGGCGAGGAGGCGCTCAAGGCGCTGCTGACGGACGAGTACGCGGTCATCCTGCTGGACGTGGTGATGCCGGGCATGGACGGCTTCGAGACCGCCCGCGACATCAAGCGCCGCAAGAAGACCCGCGACGTGCCGATCATCTTCCTCACCGCGGTCGACAGCGACCCCGACTACGCGTTCCGCGGCTACGCCGCCGGGGCGGTGGACTTCATCTCCAAGCCGTTCGACCCGTGGGTGCTGCGCGCCAAGGTGTCGGTGTTCGTGGAGCTGCACAACAAGAACAAGCAGCTGCGCGAGCAGACGTCGCTGCTGCGGCAGCAGGCCGCGGTGCTCCGGGAGCAGGCGGAGCTGCTGCGGACCCGTCCCGCCGACGGGCAGGACGTCGCGGAGCGGCTCACCGCCGTCACCGAGCAGCTGGAGGCCGTGGGCAAGCGGGTGCCGCAGCCTCTGCGGGAGGAGTTCGCCGAGCTGGAACGCCGGTTCGCCGACCTGCGGGCCGCGCTCACCGCCCCCGGCGACGACTCCTCCCCGTCCGGCCGCTAGGCCCGCGGCCGGGAGGGGCGCGCGTCTTTTCTGTCCGTCTCGCCAGGGACAGGTGCCCCGCCGGTCAGGCTTGGCGGCGGCCCGCGCCGGGGACGGTACGGCGGCGGGAGGAGATGCCCATGGACGCCCCCGCCCTCTTCGCCGCCGGCGCCGCCACGGGTCTGCTGGCGGGCGTCACCTCGTGCACGGCCGTGCAGCTGGCTCTGCTGGCGGGCGCGGTGCGCGGCGAGCGGCGGCCGACGCGTCCCGTGGCCGCGTTCCTGGCCGCCCGGCTCGCCGTCCACGCGTGCCTCGGGGCGGTCCTGGGCATGGCGGGCGGCGCGGTCCAGCCCGGTCCCCGTACGCGGGGCGTGCTGCTGTGCCTGGCCGCCGCGGCGCTGCTGCTGTTCGCGCTCGACCTTCTCGGGTTCCGCCCGGTGCGCCGGCTGCTCCCCCGCCGCCTCGGCGGTTGCCGGGGCGCCGCCGTGTCCGACGACGTCCCATTACACGGCGGTGAGGGGAGGTGTCACGCCCTCACCGCGACTTCCCCTTCGTCAACGTCCTGCCGCCCGGTTGCGGTCCGAGACGCCGCTCCATCGGACGTCGCGTCCGCTCCGTCGGGGCGGCGCCGAGGGGCTGTGCGGCCGGCGGCGTTGGGCGCGGCCACCGTGCTGCTGCCCTGCGGGCTGACCCTGTCGGCCGAGCTGCTGGCGGTCACGTCCCGCTCCCCGGTCGGCGGCGCCGCCGTGATGGCCGGGTTCGCGGTCGGCGGTGCGCCGGTGTTCGGGCTGGTGGGCGCCGCGGCCGGGCGGCTGCGCGGCCGGCTGGCGCCCGTGGCGGCGGTCGCGCTGCTGGCCGTCGCGGGCTGGACGCTGCTGGCGGGGCTGCGCCTGGGCGGGTGGCTGCCCGCGGACGGAGGCGGCGGCACGGCCGCGGCGGACGCGGCGGCGGTGCGCCGCGACGCGTCCGGCACGCAGATCGTCACCGTCTGGGCCCTGGACCGCGGCTACCGGCCCGCCGTGCTCACGGCCCGCGCGGGGGTGCACACCGTCCTCGTCCTGCGCACCCGCGGCACCCACGGCCACACCCGCGTGTTCACCATCCCCTCCCGCAACGTGGACCTCGTCCTGCCCGTGGACGGCGAGACCCGCGTCGACCTGGGGACGCCCCGGCCCGGCCGTCTCCGGTTCGTCTGCGCCTCCGGCCACTACCCCGGCTCGATCACCTTCCGCTGACCCGGCTTCCGAACGGGGGGCGTCGGAACCCATCGATTCGGCTACAACGTCGCCCCTGTCGTCGGCATGCGTCGACGAGGCCCGGGCTCTGATCGACGAGGCGCACGGGCCGGGGCTGCGCGGACGTGCCCCGCCCTTCTCAGGTGAGGCGGGTCCCGCCGGCGACGGCCTGCCCCGGCGGGACCGTCCCCGGCGGACTAGGAGCCGGACTCGGCGGCCAGGCGGGCGCGGGCGGCGGCGATGCGGGCGAGGGTGCGCTCGCGGCCGAGGACCTCCAGGGACTCGAACAGCGGCAGGCCCACGGTGCGGCCCGTGACGGCGACGCGGACGGGGGCCTGGGCCTTGCCGAGCTTGAGGCCGTGGGCGGCGCCGACCTGCTCCAGCCGGGTCTTGAGCTCTCCGGCCTCCCAGGGGGCGTCGCGGTAGGCGCCCTCGGCGTCGGCCAGGATCTCGGCCGCCGGGCCCTTCGTCATCGCCTTCGTCCAGGACGCCTCGTCGAACACCGGCTCGTCCAGGAACGCGAAGTCGACCATGGGCACGATCTCCGACAGCAGCGCGATGCGCGTCTGCGCCAGCGGCGCGAGCTTGGCGAAGACCTCCGCGTCCGCGTCGAACGGCGCCTGCTCCAGGAACGGCTGGCACTCGGCGATGAACCTGTCCAGCGGCAGGGCACGGATGTACTCGCCGTTGAACGCGCGCAGCTTCTTGACGTCGAAGAACGCCGGGGAGGTGTTGACGTCCTCGATCCGGAACTCCCGGACGATCTCCTCCCACGGCACGATCTCGCGGCCGCCGGACGGCGCCCACCCCAGCAGCATCAGGTAGTTGCGCATCGCCTCGGCCAGGTAGCCCTCGGCGCGGTAGTCCTCCAGGGCCACCTTGTCGCGCCGCTTGGACAGCTTCTGCCGCTTCTCGTTGACGATCACCGGGACGTGCGCCCACACCGGCGGCCGGGCGCCCAGCGCCTCCCACAGCAGCTGCTGCTTGGGCGCGTTGGACAGGTGCTCCTCGCCGCGCACCACGTGGGTGATGCCCTGGCTGATGTCGTCGACGGCGTTGGCCAGCAGGAACGTCACCGACCCGTCCGCGCGGGCGATGACGAAGTCCTCCAGGGCCGCGTTGTCGAAGGTGGGCTCGCCGCGCAGCAGGTCCACGACCGTGGTCTTGCCGTGGTCGGGGGTGCGGAACCGCAGGGCGCGTCCCGGCCCCGGCTCCAGCCCGCGGTCGCGGCAGTGTCCGTCGTAGCCCCGGTGCTGGTCGCCGGTGCGGGCGACGACGTCCTCGCGGGTGCAGTCGCAGTAGTACGCCCGGCCCTGCTCGCGGAGCCGGAGGGCGGCCTCGCGGTGCTTGTCGGCGTTGGCGGACTGGAAGTACGGGCCCTCGTACTCGCCGCCGTCGATGCCGAGCCACGCCAGGGCGCGGATGATCCCCTCGGTCCACTCGGGCCGGTTGCGGGAGGCGTCGGTGTCCTCGATCCGCAGGACCAGCGTCCCGCCCGACTGTTTGGCCATCACCCAGTTGAACAGCGCGGAGCGGGCCCCGCCCACGTGGAACATGCCGGTGGGCGAGGGGGCGAAACGAACACGGATCGAAGAGCTGGCAGACATGCCTCCAAGCCTAGTGGGGTCGCGGCGCCGCCCCCTCCCCCACCGTGCCGCGCGGCGCCGCTACGCCCGCCCGCTCTCCCAGTGCGGGTCGCGCCCGGCGAGGCCGAGCAGCCGCTCCAACAGCGGAGCGGACTCGGGCACCGGGACCTGCGGGCCGAACGCCCCAAGCTTGCGGCCGGTGTCCGCGATGCGGTCGAGCTGCGCGTAGGCGGCGCGGACCAGGTCGTCGCCGAACCGGGCGCTCTGCCCGGTGGCGACGGCCAGGTCCCACCCGTGCAGCACGCACTCGAGGAACAGAATGCCGCCGACGAACGGGGCGGGCATGGCCGTCCCCTCGCCGGTGAGCCGGGTCGTCCCCTCCCAGGCATCCGGGTGCGACCACGCCTCGGCGGCCTTGCGCACCCGCGCGGCGTACAGCCCGGCCCAGTCGCCGTCGACGGTGAAGTCGTGGTCCTGGCCCGGCTCGGCGGGCGGCGTCAGCTTGTGCGCGGCGCCCTCGATCCGTCCGCTCCAGAAGATCATGTGGTTGACCAGCGCCCGCACGTCCCACTCCGGGCAGGGCGTCGGCGCGTCCAGCCGGTCGGCGGGCACGGCGTCCATGACGCCCACGGCGGCCTCCGCGGCGGGCGCCATCAGCGTCCTCAGTTCCATCGTCGCCCCCTCTCGAACATGTGTTCCCACACTACGGGGTCGACTCCTCCGAATTCTTGAAGAAACGCGACATGCGCGGCGCCGCGGTCAGCGCGCGTCGCGCGGGTTCCGGCCGCGGTGTCGCCTGGCACGATCGGAACATGAGCGATCTCCTCGGCGACCTGGCGGACTTCCGGGAGGCCGCCGCCGTGCGGCTGCGCGCCTTCTCCCACACGACCGTCGCCGACTCCCCAGGGCTGCGGCGCGCCGGGGTGGTGGTCTGCGTGCTGGAGCACGACGGCGCCCTGTCCGTGGTGCTCATCAAGCGCGCCTACCGAGGGCGGAACGCCGGCCAGTGGGGACTGCCGGGCGGAGGCGTGGACGCGGGCGAGACTCCGGTGGAGGCGGCTCTGCGGGAGCTGCGCGAGGAGGTCGGCCTGGAGGCCGCCCCCGAGGACGTCCTGGGCCGATTGGACGACTTCCCCGCCGCGTCGGGTTTCGCCATCACGCCCGTGGTGGTGGCGTTGGACGCGCCGGGCCCCCTGCGTCCCGACCCGGCCGAGGTGCACTCGATCCACCTGGTGACGCTGCAGAGGCTGGCCGCAGACGACACGCCGCGTTGGGTGCCCCAGTTGGACGGCGGGCGGATGCTGCAGATGCGCCTGGGCCCCGACTGGGTCGTGCACGCGCCGACCGGCGCGCTGCTCTGGCAGTTCCGTGAGGTGGTGCTGCTGGGACGCCACGTCCGGGTGGCCGACTTCCTGCAGCCCGACTGGACCCGTACCTGACCGCGGTCCCCGTCCGCCTGGCCCCGATCCGGCCGTGCCGCGCCGTCAGGGCCGCCGGGCCGCTTCGATGATCCGGTACGTGGTCGGCTCCAAGAGGTCGGAGATCGACACCTGCCGCAGCCCGGCCGCGGCGAGCAGGTCGCGGAACTCGGCCTCGGTGCGCTCCCGGCCGCCGGTGGCGACCAGCATGTTGACGTCGCTCATGATCGCGCGCCGGTACTCGGGCGTGACCAGGGGCGGCAGGACGGGCTCCACGATCAGCACGCGCGCCTCGGGCGTCATCGCGGCGCGGCAGGTGCGCAGGATGGCGGCGGCCTTCTCGTCGTCCCAGTCGTGGATCACGCTTTTGAGGACGTAGGCGTCGGCGCCCTCCGGCACGGACGCGAAGAAGTCTCCGGAGACCGCCTCGCAGCGGTCGGCGACGCCCGCCTCCTCCAGGGGCCGGCCGGCGTCTTCCAGCGCGGCGGGGAGGTCGAACAGGACGCCCCTGAGCCCGGGCACGGCGCGCAGGATCGCGGCCATGAGCGTGCCGTTGCCGCCGCCGATGTCGGCGATCGTGCGGTAGCGGCCGAAGTCGTGCGTCCTGACGAGGGCGGGGGCGACGTTGCGCGCGTCCTCGGCCATGGCCCGGTTGAACGTCGCCGACGCTTCCGGGTTGCGGGCGAAGTACTCGAACGGGATCATGCCGGTCATCCGTTCCCAGGCGTACTCGCCCGTGCGCACGGTCTCGACCAGATCCCCCCAGGTCCGCCAGACCTCCGGACCGCAGAACAGCGCGACCAGGCCGCAGATGGAGCCGGGGGCATCGGGGCGCAGCCGCTCGCCCTCCTCCGTCAGCGCGAACCGGTTCGGCTCGACCTGGCGCACGGCGCCGAGCACCGTGAGCGCGCGCAGGAGCCGGTGCAGGGAGGGGGCGTGGGCGCGGGTCTCCTCGGCGAGCTCCTCGGCGGTCCGGGGGCCGTCGGCGAGCGCGTCGGCCAGACGCAGCTCGACGGCCGCGTACAGGATCTGTGCGGGCATGTAGCCGAACGCCATGTCCAGCAGCGCTGATCGCGCCATGGCCGTCTCCTTTGTTCGCCGTGACCGTGTGCTTCCCCGGGCGGGGTATGCGGACACGCGGGCGATGAGCACGGCACGCGCGGCGACCTGACCGAACGCCGCCTGCTGCGCCGCCGTTTTCCGCAGGAGTCGGGCCGCATCCGCACCACATCCGGCGGCGGGCGTGCCCGGGCGCGTCTCGGCGTGGACGATCCCTCCGCTCGGTGTCAACAGCGGACTGTCACACGATCGTCACACTTGATCGTTACCAATCGGACGATTTCAGTTTTATCGCGCCAAATAACACTAGGGGGTGCTCTGTTCCCTAGAGAGCAAGGAGAGCCCCGTGAGGCGCAGGAGACTCACCGTCACCGCCGCCACCCTCGCCGCAGCCGCCGCCCTGACCGGCGCGCTGCCGGCCTCCCCCGCTGCCGCGGCCCCGCCGACCCCGCCCGACAAGGCCACTTCCCTGGCGCACCTGGCGTCGCTCCGCGTCGCCGCCGAGGGGTCCTCCACGGGGTACAGCCGGGACAAGTTCCCCCACTGGATCACCATCTCCGGCAACTGCAACACCCGCGAGGAGGTGCTCAAGCGGGACGGGTCCAACGTCCAGGTCGGTTCGGACTGCTATCCCACCTCGGGGTCGTGGTACAGCCCGTACGACGGGGCGACCTGGTCCAACCCGTCCGACGTCGACATCGACCACATGGTCCCCCTGGCGGAGGCGTGGCGCTCGGGCGCCAGCAGCTGGACGACCAGCCGCCGCCAGCAGTTCGCCAACGACCTGTCCAGCTCGCAGCTGTGGGCGGTCACCGACGACGTCAACCAGGCCAAGGGCGACAAGGACCCGGCCGAGTGGGTGCCGCCGCGCGCCGCGTTCCGCTGCATGTACGCCCGCTCGTGGGTCGACGTGAAGTACCGCTACGACCTCAGCGTCGACAGCGCCGAGAAGGCGGCGCTGACCAACCTCCTCAACGCCTGCTGAGCCCACTCGGACAGGCCCTCCCCGTCGAGGCCCCGGCCGCGCCGTGTACGCTCCCGGCCGGGGCCTCGCCGCGTCCGGCGTCGGTTCCGACATGCCGACCGAAGGCGATCCGGACGTCGGCCGCGTCGCACCAGCCGGTCCGCCGCGTCGGTCGGCGCCGGCAGTGCGGGTCGATTCACCCAGGCCAGAGGCGCGGCGTCGGCCGGTCCCGCCTCGGGCGCCGCCTTCGTCGACCCCAGTGGCACCCGGTTTCGGACGCGCCGTTTTGACATTTTCGAGCCATTCATCCCAGACTGCACCGGTTCACCGCACGATGACCCGCAGGAAGGGATGACGGCCGCGTGAGCGACAACCGGCTGCGGACGACGACGCCCCCGTCCGCGCACACCGGCGCCCCAGTGGATCCGGGCGACCTCGGCTACCGCAAGTCCTTGCAGACGCGGCACGTCAGCATGATCGCGATCGGCGGGGCCATCGGCACCGGCCTGTTCCTGGGCGCCGGGGGGCGGCTGGCCACCGCGGGCCCCTCGCTGGCCATCGCGTACGCGGTCTGCGGGTTCTTCGCGTTCATGGTGGTGCGCGCGCTCGGCGAGCTCGTCCTGTACCGGCCCTCGTCGGGGTCGTTCGTGTCCTACTCGCGGGAGTTCATGGGCGAGAAGGGCGCCTTCGTCGCCGGGTGGATGCACTTCCTCAACTGGTCGACCACCGGCATCGTCGACATCACCGCCATCGCCGTCTACATCCACTACTGGGACGCCTTCAGCGCGATCCCGCAGTGGACGCTCGCCCTGATCGCCCTGGCCGTGGTGCTCACGGTCAACCTGATCTCCGTGCGGATCTTCGGCGAGCTGGAGTTCTGGTTCTCCATCGTCAAGGTGGGCGCGCTGGCGGCGTTCATGCTCATCGGCATCGCGCTGCTGGTGACCGGGCACGACGTGGCCGGCCACGACTCGGGGCCGAGGCTGATCCTCGAGAACGGCGGGGTGTTCCCGCACGGGGTGCTGCCCATGCTGGTCCTCATCCAGGGCGTGGTGTTCGCCTACGCCTCCACCGAGCTGGTGGGCGTGGCCGCGGGCGAGACGCAGGACCCCGAGCGGGTCGTGCCGAAGGCCATCAACTCCATCATCTGGCGGATCCTGCTGTTCTACGTCGGCTCGGTGGTGCTGCTGGCCATGCTGCTGCCGTGGAACGCCTACTCGGCCGACGAAAGCCCGTTCGTCACCGTTCTGGCAGGGCTGGGCGTCCCCGCGGCGGGCGACGTGATGAACCTGATCGTGGTGACCGCGGCGCTGTCCAGCCTCAACTCCGGCCTGTACTCCACGGGGCGCATCCTGCGCTCGCTGGGCGCGGCCGGGTCGGCGCCGCGCTTCACCATGGCGATGAGCCGCTCCCAGGTGCCCTACGGGGGCATCCTGATGACGTCGGCGATCTGCGTTCTCGGGGTGGTGCTCAACTACTGGGTGCCGGCCCGGGCGTTCGAGATCGTGCTGAACCTGGCGGCCGTGGGCATCCTCGGCACCTGGGCGATGATCATGCTGTCGCACCTGCTGTTCGTGCGGCGGGCCCGGCAGGGGCGGGTGGCGCGGCCCGCCTACCGGCTGCCCGGGTCGCCCGTCACCCAGCCCCTGACCTTGGCGTTCCTGCTGGCCGTGCTGGTCCTGATGTGGTTCGACCGGGACGGGGCCGGGCACATGACCGTCATGGCCGTGCCGTTCATCGCCGCGGCGCTGGTCGTGGGCTGGCTGTTCGTCTCGCGCCGGCACCGCCGGAGCGACGCCCCGGCGGGCGCGACCCGCGACGCCGACGCGGGCGGGTGACCTCGGCCGGCGGACCGCCATGTGCCGACTGTTCGGGATGACCACCGGCGGCCCGCGCGTGCGGGCCGCGTTCTGGCTGCTGGACGCCCCGCAGAGCCTGGAGGCGCAGAGCCGCCGGATGCCCGACGGCACGGGACTGGGCTGGTTCTCGCTCGGCGACGAGCCGGTGCGCGACCGGGCGCCGATCGCGGCGTACGCGAACGCCGACTTCGCCTCGCACGCCCGCCACGTGGTGTCGCACACCTTCGTCTCGCATGTCCGGTACGCGTCCGGCTCCCCGGTCTCCGTGCGCAACGCCCACCCGTTCGCGATGAAGAACCGGCTGTTCGCGCACAACGGCGTGGTGCAGGGCATGGACGTGCTCGACACGTGGCTGACCGATGTGGACAGGGTCCTCACGGAGGGGCAGACCGACTCCGAGCGGGTGTTCGCCTACGTCACCGCGGAGATCCGCCGGCGCGGCGACACCACCGCCGGGCTGATCGCGGCGATCCGCCGGATCGCCGCCGAACTGCCGGTCTACTCGCTGAACCTGGTGCTGGCCGAGGCGCGCCGCCTGTGGGCGCTGCGCTATCCCGCGCACAACGAGCTGTGGGCGCTGACGCCGCGGCTGTGCGGCCCGCGGCACCTGCAGTCCCCGCACGAGCCCGGCAGCCTGGACCTGGCGGGACCGGACGGCGACGGCCGCCGCACCGCCCCCGCGTACGTGATCGCCAGCGAGCGGATGGACGACGACCCGGGCTGGCGGCTCCTGGAGCCCGGGGAGCTGCTCGTGGTGGACGGGCTCAGCGCCGCGCCGATGTTCCCGTTCGATCCGCCGGCGCATCCGTTGACCGACGCCGACCTGTCCGCCGAGGAGGCCGCCTCGCAGAGCTGACCCCGTCAGCGCCGGCACCAGGCGCCGGGGCACGTTCCGGGGGCGCTGCGGCGCGGGGCGGAGGGCGGCTGCGTCACAGGCACCGCCTACAGTGGCGTCGTGGAGCATCCGTTGACACTGATGGCCGTCCACGCCCATCCGGACGACGAGGTGATCGGCACCGGCGGGGTGTTGGCGCGCTACGCGGCCGAGGGCGTGCGGACCGTCCTGGTGACCTGCACCAACGGCGAGCAGGGCGACGACGAGAACGGGGCCAAGCCCGGCGAGCCGGGCCACGACGCCGATCGGGTCGCCCGGCGGCGGCTGGCCGAGCTGAAGGAGTCGGCGGACCTGCTCGGCGTCCGCGACCTGGAACTGCTGGGCTACCGCGACTCGGGGATGGCGGGCTGGCCCGCCAACGAGCATCCCGAGGCGTTCGCCAACGTCCCCGTCGAGGTCGCGGCGCCGCGGCTGGCGGCGCTGATGGAGCGGTACCGCCCGCAGGTCGTGGTCACCTACGACGAGAACGGCGGCTACGGCCACCCCGACCACATCCAGGCCCACCGCGTGGCGATGGCCGCCGCGGAGCTCAGCGGCGTTCCGGACAAGCTCTACTACACGGCCGTCCCCCGCTCGGGCGTGGCGCGGCTGGCGGAGCTGATGAAAACGTCCGGTGTCGACCTGCCCGAACCGGACCTGCCCGACGACTTCGGCACCCCCGACGAGCTGATCACCAGCGTGGTGGACGTCACCCCCTATGCCGGGCGCAAGCGGAAGGCCCTGCAGGTGCACGCCAGCCAGGGCGACAGCATCTTCCTGCTGAGCCTGCCCGAGGAGATCCAGGAGGTCATCTTCGGCACCGAGACGTTCGTGCGGCGCTCCACCCGCGTCCCGGCGCCCGACCACGAGGACGATCTCTTCGCGGGCTTGCGCCCCTCCTGACGCCAACGGTCCGGCGCCTGCCCTCCCGACCTCCGCCCGACCGCCCAGCACCCGTTCAGCTTCCGGTGGGAGGGGCGTTCCTCGGTCGGGCCGCCCGAATCGGGCACGCCGCAGCCCTGACGTCGCCCCACGATAGGGCCGAGCGCCGATGCCACTGGGCACGGGGACCACAGGCGCCAAGCCTCCGTTGGACCGCCCACACGCGGCACGCCGCCGCTGCAGCGCCCAACCCCGCGTCGGGCCCGAGCGTCAGCGGTGCTGGGCGCGAAGGACCCCACGATGGCGGGACGGCGATAAGGAGACCGCTCTGGCCTGCCGGGAGAGCTCGCGGTCGGCCTGCACTGAGCGCGCCGACACCGTCGAGGGACGCTGCCCGGACCTCCATCACTTCGCGCAGAGCGGCTGCTTCAAGCCCTGCGTGCTCCTGGAGAGGGCACTCACGGGGTGCTCACGCCGCGCGGAACGGCCCCGAGGAGGCTGGCGACCTGGTGCATCCATCACGCTCGGCCTGCTCTGCGTGCCCGCGGCCCGATCATGTCCGTCGAGCGGGCGCGCCGGCCCCGGGTGGCGCACGGTGCGGCGGCGTGCACCCTCCGTGGGATATCTCGATGGTCACCCTGATGTGTCTGAAATCGGACCGCTCCACAGGGTGACGAGCACCTTCCAGAAACGGCGTTCTGATGTCAGCATGAAAGCGTCCGGCGGGACCACATGGCCGACAGAACGCCCTTTCCTGGACAGCTGACCCAGGCCTCGCGCCGTCACCACTGGCCCCGCCGGACGCCGGTGCGCGCCGATCATGACGTCGGATTCCTGCCGGCGCCGCCGCCCGTCGTCCCCGTCCCCCGAAAGTCAGCATGGGCGCATGAGCCGATCGACGACGCCCCTTCCGCTTCGGCGTGGTGGTCGAGACGGCCCGGTCCGCCGACGAGCTGACCGCCCTGGCGCGACGCGCCGAGGAGTTCGGCTACGCCACCGTGACCCTGCGCGACCATGTCATCGCCGGGCCGTTCGGCGACCAGCTCGCCCCCATGGTGGCGCCGACGGCGGCCGTCTGCGCGACTCGCGCGCTGCGCGTCGGCACGCTCGCCCTCGCCAACGACTACCGGCACCCGGTGATGCCGGCGAAGGAGGCGGCGCCCCTCGACCAGGTCTCCGGCGGCCGGTTCGAGCTGGGCCTCGGTGCGGGCCGGCTGCGCGAGGAGTACCTCCGCGCGGGCCTGCCGTTCGACCCGCCGCGGGTGCGGGTGGACCGTCTGGAGGAGTCGGTGCAGATGCTGCGCGGCCTGCTCGGCGGCGAGAAGGTCACGCTGACCGGCCGGTATTACAGCGTCCGCGACCTTGCGGTGTTCCCGCGGCCCGCGGCGCGGCCTCCGCTGCTGATCGGGGCGGGCGGCATGCGCATGCTGGGGCTCGCGGGGCGCCACGCCGACATCGTGGGCGTCCTTCCCCGCGCCCTGCCGGACGGCACGATCTCCGATGAGATCACTGAGCGGCTGCCCGGCACGATCGCCCGCAAGGTCGACCGCGTGCGGGCCGAGGGACGCGACGTCGAGCTGAGCATGCTGGTGTCGCCCGCCTTCGGCCCCGATCCGCGCACGGCGGCCGCTCGCGCGGCCGTGCGGCGCGGCTGGGGAGCCTCGTCCGCGGAGCTGGTGCCGGACATGCCGTCGCAGTTCGTCGGCCCTCCCGACCACATCGCCGAGCAGATGGTCGCGCGCCGCGAAACGTACGGCTTCTCGTACTACGTGGTGCCCGACGGGCAGATGGAGCAGTTCGCCCCCGTGGTCGCCGCGCTGACCGGCCGGTGACGGCACGGCCTCTGCGGCGCGGAGGGCATGTGGGCCGGCGCGGCGCCGCGCGCGGCTTCGGGGTCGCGAACGCCCCGGCGGTCCGCAGACCGCCGGGGCGTCGTGTCGACTCCGCGGTGGGACGTCCTCGGCGGACGTCCTCGAGTGTCCCGTCGGGCGGCGTCAGCCCAGCGGGCGGGGCTTGCCCCTGGTGCCGGGGCCGTCGCCCCACTCGAGCACCTCGTACTTCACGCCCCGCAGGTGGCCCTCGCCGGTGCCGGCGTAGTACTTGCTGGCGGGCTTGCCGCCGTCCAGCAGGTAGCGGAACGTGTAGGTGTCGAGGTCGAGCATCACGCCGTTGTGAGAGGGAGCGCCCGGGCCGCGGTCGCCGATGAAGCCGACGCGGCTGCGGCCCTTGTAGGTGACGCGCACCTTGGTCATCAGGGGCCAGCTCGGGCTGGCGAACAGGCCCTTCTGCATGGGCTTGCCGCTGGCGGGGGCGCCGGTGTCACCGTTGATGCCCGACCCGTCGTCCCAGAAGTAGGACGCGGTCGTGTACCCCGTCAGAAGTGCCTTCTTCTTGCGCTTCTTCTTGGTCTTCTTCTTGGTGAGCTTGGTGAGGGAGTCGGCGTGGGCGGCCTCCCCCGTGGCGGCCTTGCCGGGCCGCACGTCCAGAACGCTGTTCTCCTGAGCCGCCAGCGGCTGCTGGGACGGCATGGTCTTGGGCGCGGCGGCATCGTCACTCGCGGCGGCCACTCCGGCCACCAGCATGCCGGCCAGGCAGGAGCCGGTCACGGCGGTCATGACGACATTGAGCGCACGCTGCTGCATAGGAATCCTTCGTTCGGCGGACAGGGAGCAGCCGTCACCTGCCTGGGCACGCCGCGGCGGCGTGAAAAAGGGCAGGGATCAGCTCCGAGGCACAGCTCGGATAGGCCGTCGTGAAAAGAGGAACCCGTGGGAAGCGGGCCGCCCGTCGAGCAAGGGTCGACCGCATGCGCGCATCTAGAAGCGGCCCCCGGTGGCCGCGATCGTGCGCGGGCGAAAGAAAACGGGTGAGATGCCGGCCGGGGCGATGAGGCGCCCCCGTGGAGATGCGGCCGTTGCATGGCCGGCCGCGGACCGGCGGAGGGGGGTCCCGTCTGGCGGACGGGAGGCGACGGCTATGCGATTGGCCAGGTCAATGGCTGGTTGACCAGGACGCTGTCGAGTATAGGACGATTTACCCAGCTCATGCAAAAGCGGGCCGGATTTTACTATTCCTGGGGTAGATCACCGGTTTAACGATCTTTCGAGGGGACCGGCGGATCGTCCGGAAGCCCTGTCCCGTCGAGGTTCCCGGCGTCTGCGGCCGCGCCGGCTCGGGCCCAGATCACAGATAGATCAATATAGGCGGTCGCGGCGCCGCGGGCGGACGGCGGTGCGCCGAATGTGAATGGTGTGACGGCATCGCACCGCCGATGCCTATGGGACCATGATCCTTATGATGGAACCCGCCGGCCTGCGGACGGCCGACGATGACGATCTCCTCCCTCCGCCCGACTGGGCGCCCGGCCGGCCGATGGCGCCGGGCACCCGCGCCGCCTGGGGCTTCGCCGCGCTGGCGGCGGTGCTGGCCGCCGGACGGCTCTGGGTGGCCCCGGCGGTGGACTCCCGGGCCCTGGACGCCTGGACGACGATCTTCGTGGCGGTGTGCGTGCAGGCCCTGCCGTTCCTCGTGTTCGGGGTCACGCTGTCGGCGGCGATCACGGTGTTCGTCCCGGCGGCGTTCTGGAAGCGGGTGCTGCCGTCGCGTCCCGGCGCCGCCGTTCCGGTGGCGGGGGCGATGGGCGCGGTGCTGCCCGGCTGCGAGTGCGCCTCGGTTCCCGTCGCGGGCGGGTTGATGGCGCGCGGGGTGGCCCCGGCCGCGGCGCTGACGTTCCTGCTGGCGGCGCCCGCGATCAACCCGGTGGTGCTGGTGGCCACGGCCGTGGCGTTCCCGGACGCCCCGGAGATGGTGGCGGGCCGGTTCGCCGCGTCGCTGCTGGTGGCGGTGCTGGCCGGGTGGACGTGGCTGCTGATCGGCAAGGGCGAGTGGATCCGCGTCCCGCCCCGCCCGGCCGCCGAGGGCGTCGGCCGCTGGGAGGCGTTCCGGCAGGCCATGCGGCACGACGTCATGCACGCGGGCGGCTTCCTCGTGGTGGGCGGAGCCGCCGCCGCGACGATCAATGTGGTGGTCCCGGCCGGATGGGTGAGCGGCGTCGCCGACTCCGGCTGGCCGTCGGTGCTGGTGCTGGCGGCGCTGGCGGTGCTGATGTCGATCTGCTCGGAGGCGGACGCGTTCGTGGCGGCCAGCCTCAGCCAGTTCTCCCCCACCGCCCGGCTGGCGTTCCTGGTGGTGGGGCCGATGGTGGACCTGAAGCTGGCGGCGCTGCAGACGGGCTTCTTCGGGCGGCGGTTCGCGGTGCGGTTCGCGCCGCTGACGTTCGCGCTCGCGATCGCCGCCAGCGCGCTGGTGGGAGGGGTTCTGCTGTGACCCGCGCCGCGCAGAACCTGCTGCTCATCCTGGTCGGCGGGGCCGTGCTGTGGATCACGCTGGCCACCGACGACTATCTCAACTACGTGCGGCCGGGGTTCCGGTACGTGCTGGTGCCGGCGGCGCTGGCGCTGGTGGCGCTGGGCGCGGCGGGCCTGCGCCGCGAGTGGTCGGACGAGCCGACCGCCGAGCCCGACCCGCACCCCGGGCACGGCGGGCACCCCGGCCCCCACGGGCACGACCACGCCCGCGGACCTCGGGTGGCGTGGCTGCTGTGCCTGCCCGTGCTGGCGATCTTCGTGATCGCGCCGCCCGCGCTGGGGTCGTTCACCGCCGCGCGGGGCGCGGACCGCCCGCCCGCCCCGCCGCCGAGCCGGGATTCGGAGGGCTACGCGCCGCTGCCGCGCGACCGCGGTCCGATCCCCATGACGATGGGCGAGTTCATCGGACGGGCGTGGCAGGCGCAGACCGGCGACCCGTCCACGTTCGAGGGCGTGCCGGTGCGCCTGACCGGCTTCGTCACGCCGCGCCGCGGCGGCGGCTGGCAGGTGACCCGGCTGCGGATGGCGTGCTGCGCGGGCGACGCCGTGCCCTTCCCCGTGATCGTCAAGGGGCTGCCCCGCCCGCCCGCCGACACGTGGGTGCAGGTTGAGGGCACGTGGCGGCGGCAGCCGCCGGGGGCCGCCAAGAGCGGCGTGCACGTTCTGTACGGCACGTCCGTGAAGCGGATCAAGCGGCCCGCCAACCCCTACGAGTGATCCCGGGGGCCGTCCGCCCCGTACCCCCTCCGTCTCCGGCGGCCGCCGATACGGTGTCCGCCGACGGCGAAGGGAGCGTGCATGGACGACACGGCGCTGGTGCTCGGCGGCGGGGGCGTCACGGGCATCGCCTGGGAGTGGGGCGTCCTGGCCGGGCTGGCGGACGCCGGCGTGGACCTGACGACGGCGGGACTGGTGGTGGGCACCTCGGCCGGCGCGGTCGTCGGCGCGCAGGTGGCGTGCGGGCTGCCGGTCGAGGAGCGGTACGCGGCGCAGCTGGCCGCCCCCGACGGGGAGGTCCCGGCGCGCGTCGGCAGGGCGGTGCTGGCGCGGTGGGCGTGGGCCGCGCTGCGGTCCCGCACGGCGGCCGAGGCGGGCGCGCGGATCGGCCGGCTCGCGCTGGCGGCGCGCACGGTGCCGGAGGCCGAACGGCGGGCCGTGATCGCGGCGCGGCTGCCCGTCCACGAGTGGCCGAGGCGGCCCCTGCTGATCACGGCGGTGGAGGCGACGACCGGAGCGTTCGCCGTCTTCCACCGCGGCCGAGGGGTGCCGCTGGTGGACGCGGTCGCGGCGAGCTGCGCCGTCCCGGGGGTGTGGCCGCCGGCGACCGTCGGCGGCGTCCGCTACATCGACGGCGGGGCGCGGTCGCCGGTCAACGCCGACCTGGCGGCCGGCCGCCGCCGCGTGGTCGTTCTGGCGCCCTCGCCGCGGGGGTTCGGGCCGCTCGCGGGCGTGGCGGAACAGGTCGCCGAGCTGCGGCGGCAGGGCGCCCGGGTCGCGGTGGTGACACCGGACGCGGCGGCGCGGCGGGCCTTCGGCGGCAACTCTCTGGACCCCTCACGGCGCGCCGCCGCGGCACGGGCGGGACGGGCTCAGGCGTCCGCGGCGGCCAAGGCGGTCGCGGAGGCGTGGGGATGACCGGGCGGCGGCCGTGCCCGTCGAACCGCCCGCAGGGGGACGTCCAGGGTGCTGTCTCATCCGGGCGACGACGCGTCGCATCGCCGCATACCACGCGGCCGCGGACATGCGCTCGGGCGGTCGGTCGCGGATCGCGCCTCCGGCGGCGCCACGGCCGCGTGCTGCCCGCGCTGCTCCGGCCTGCGGCGGGGGGCGCCGGGCGCAGCCGGGCGGGGCCACGATAGCGGCGCGCCCGGGGCTTCGAGCCCCGGGCGTCAAGGAGACCGCGATGGCGCGTCGGCGGACCGTCCGCGCGCGGGCTCAGCGTGCGGGGAACGCCGTGGGCAGCAGCGGGCCGCCCTGCGTGGGGACGGCCGATGCCGGGGCGAACGCCGACGTCGGAGGCAGCGATGACATGTCCGGCTGCTGCGGGGGCGCCGGAGCCGCGGGCGGCGGGGGCGCGGCGTGGGAGCCGTCCGGGCGGCGGGCTTCGGCGGGGAACTGCGGCTGCGCCTGCATGGGCGCCTGCGCCTGCGCCGCGAGGCGTTCACTGAGCACCGCCATGAGGGCGCGCGCGGTCTCGTCGTCCATCCGCATCAGGACGCTGGGGCGTCCCGAGGGGTCGACGAAGGGCGACACCGACGGCGCGGTGCTCTGCCGCGGCAGAGCCAGCCTCATCTGCTCGCGCAGGTCGTGGGCGAGGCGCAGCGCCTGTCGGTCGCTGTCGCTCAAGTGTGCGGTCATCGCGATCTCCGGGGAGTTCACGTGCGGGGGGGTCCGGGGGCAATCCTGCTAGCAATAGCGTGCAGGTGCAAGAGCCGATGCACGTGCAGATCAAGAAAAGATCTCACCGAACCGCCGCGAACCGCCCGCCGTCACCCCGCCTTCCCCTCCTGACCTGCACCGAAAGCGCGCTCCGACGGAGCCCCGGAAGATGTGACACATCCCTCATCGGTCACACCTTCCACTGAAAGCCTCACGCTCCTCCGCCGTCATGGTGACGCGTCTCACGGGTTCAGTCCATACCCCGCTTGCCGGGCGTCCAGAACGGCTTGACCAGCACCGATCTACGCGGCCACCCCCGTTCGCGCACGAGGTGGGCGCGGACGGCGTGGACGGTGCGCGCCTCGCCCGCCACGTAGGCGACGCCGGGCGGCCCGTCCGGCAGCCGCAACGCCCGCACCGCCGCGACCAATGACGAGGACGACGCCGCCGGGGCGTCGCCGCGATAACGCCAAGTCAGCTTCTCCCCCAGGGGGAGCCGAAGTCGGTCCTCAGGGCCCGCCACCTCCACCACGCCGTGCACATCGGCGCCGGCGGGGAGGGCGCGCAGCATCGCACCGAACGCCACCGACGCCGTCTCCTCCCCCGCGAACAAGTGGTAGGGCGCGTCGTCCCGCACGGTGAACCGGCCTTGGGGCTTGGTGAAGGCCACCTCCTGGCCGGGACGGACCGTTCGCGCCCACCGCGCACCCGGCCCGTCCCCGTCGTGGTCCATGACGCACAACTCCAGCACCCCGGTCGCGGCGTCGTAGTTCCAGACCGAGTAGCTGCGCAGGACGTCGGCCATGCCCCGCAGCCAGGCACGCGCCGTGAAGGGGTCGGAGACGTTCACCCGCACGTGCTGCCCGGGCGTCCAGTCGAGACCGGGCACGTCCGTGACGCGCACCAGGCGCATGCGCCGGGCCGCCTGCCGCACATCCACGACGCGGCCGCGCACGAACACCAGATTCAGCACCTTGTCCCGGAGCCCGCGCCGGCCCGGGGCCGCGGCTCCCGCCGACTCCGCGTCAACGGTCACGAGACCTCCAAACGCGATATATCTCATTGCAACTCACGATACATCGCCACATGGGCCCACGGCAGCAGACGACCCCGCAAGACGTCCGATTCCGGCCATCCCCGAGATCGCCGCACGACGCCTCGACCAGCGCGGGCGGCACCGGCACCGCATGCGCCCGGCCGCCGCCGGACGCGGTCACCGGTTCGCCGCGCACCCCGCCCGGCACCGCTCTAGAATCTCGTTCGAATGAAGGCGGAAACCATGATCGGCGGGACGTGCGATCCGCGGTTCGCGGCGGTGCGCGAGGCGTTCGCCGAGAACTTCGCGCGGCGCGGCGAGCTCGGCGCCGCGGTGTGCGTGACCGTCGGCGGCCGCACGGTCGCCGACCTGTGGGGCGGGACGGCCCGCGGCGGCCGCCGCTGGGGACCGGACACGCTGGTCAACGTGTTCTCCGTCGGCAAGGGGCTGTCCGCGCTGGTCGCGGCCCGGCTCTTCGAGGAGGGGCGGCTCGACCCGGACGACCCGGTCGTCCGCCACTGGCCGGGCTTCACGGCGCGGGAGGCGACGGTGCGGCACGTGCTCAGCCACCGGGCCGGTCTGCCCGCGCTGCGCCGCCGGATGCCGCCGGGCGCCATGCTCGACTGGGACGCCATGACCGCGGCGCTGGCGGAGCAGGAGCCCTGGTGGCCGCCCGGCACCGCGCACGGCTACCACGTCAACACCTTCGGCTTCCTGCTCGGCGAGGTGGTCCGCCGCGCCACCGGGCGGACGATCGGCGCCCTGCTCCGCGAGAAGATCGCCGGACCGCTCGGCGCGGACGTGCACATCGGCCTGCCCGCCGCCGAGCACCGCCGCGTCGCCGACTTCCACTGGCCGGGCGACCCGCCCGAGGACGACCGGTCGTCCGACCTGGACGACGCCGCGCTGATGCGGCACAACGCCTACTTCAACCCCGGCGGGCTGTCCGGCCTCGGCGCGGTCAACACGGCCGCCTGGCGCGCGGCCGAGCTGCCGTCCACGAACGCGCACGCCACGGCGCGCGGCGTCGCCCGCGTCTACACGGCGCTGGCGGCGGGCGGCGCGCTCGACGGAGTGCGCGTCGTCGACGCCGGCACGCTGGCCGCCGTCACCGCCGAGCAGGCGTCCGGGGACGACCTGGTGCTGCTGCGTCCGTCGCGCTTCGGCCTCGGCTTCCAGCTCACCCAGCCCGAGCGGCCGCTCGGCCCCAACCCGAGGTCGTTCGGACATTTCGGCGCGGCGGGCTCGCTGGGCTTCTGCGACCCGGACGCCGAGGTGGGCTTCGGGTACGTGACGAACCAGATGAGCATGGGCTGGCAGAACCCCCGCAACCGCGCTCTCATCGACGCCCTGTACTCCTGCCTCTGACGCTCGGGCAGCCGTTCGGCCAGCCTTTCGGGCGAGCGTCCGCCAAAGAAGCACGCCGCTCCGGCAGCCGCCGCCGACGCCCACCGATCGGCGGCCGCGCACCGCCCCAATCCCCGCCCGGCAATGTGCCGACGCACAAGCGACTTCCGAGGTTTACAGGAAATGGCTAACAATGCGGAATGCTCACGCCGTGCAGCGCGCAGCAAAGGCCCCGGTGCGCGTCGCCCGGTGTGGCGAATCTCCCATGCCTTTGGCCGCGTCCGGTCGGCCCGGCACGGAGGGAACACCGGTCGACGTGCGGGTTCTCGCGAACCACGCCGGATTGCCGTCCGAGTCGGCCGCAACGCCCCGCGGAGGCGCATTGGTCCGCTTCGGAACGCCGTTCACCGAGGCCAACGGGGACATGCGGCCGGCCCGGTCGTCCGAAGGCGAATAACGCTGTGAACGCGCACCGCCCCGAGAAGTGATCAATCCGAGACGTTCGCCGATTGAAAGTTTCAGCGAACCGGCGCAAGCTATCCCGCAGACCGGTTATGGTCCACGCACCTGCATCCCCCGACCGCCGACAGGAACGCGACCATGTTCGAGATCTGGGAGACGAGCGAGCCCGCCCGGCTGATCACCGACGCCGGCAGCCTCGAGGTCGCCCTGGAGAAAGTCGACACCATGTGCCGACTGCGTCACGACCAGGCGGTCGCCCAGGTGGGCCAGCCCGCCGACGAGGGCTACCACTTCGAGATCCGAGATCAGGACGGCAATGCCCTGGCCCGCCTGACGTACGTCCCGGACACCTCTCGCGCCTACCAGAGCGTCGTCTTCGAGGAACTGCGCGGCGAGGACGGCGCCTGAGCCGCCGCCGGCCACGGCGCGTCCCCGCGGTCGCGGCGGTCGCCGCCTGGCAGGATGCTCTCCGGTCTTTCGCAACGGGGGACGACCGATGGTGGAGGCGCTGGTGACGCAGGCCCTGCGGGCGCTGTCGCGCACCGACGGGCCGGCGTTCCGCGCCTGCGCCGCCGAACTCGCCGCCCGCCGGGAACACCTCGTCGACCGGCTGCTGACGACTCGCTTGCAGGAAGGGGTCACCGCCGCCTGGCACCGCGGCTGGCAGCCCGCCGACGTGGCGCGCCACACCGGCCGCAGCCACGGCGCCCGGCACCGGCGTCTGGTCGTGGACGTGATCGCGGCCGAGTCACGCGCCTACCCGGCGGCGACGGTGGACGCCCTGTGGCGCGCCCAGCTGTCGGCGCTCGGCGCGCGAGTCTGGTGGACGCGCGACGACGAGCTGCCGAGCGCCTGGTGCCGACGCGAACGCGTCGACCGGGCCGCCCTGCTGGTCTGCGCCCTCGAGGTCCTGCACCTGCTCGCCACCCTGCCCCGGCTGCCCAGGCTCGGCCCGCTGCCCGGGGAACCGGCGCGCGCGACCGCCGCCCCGGTCGACGAGCGGATCCTCGCCAAGGTCCGGGCGCTCCTGGCCAAGGCGGAATCGACCGAATTCCCCGAGGAGGCCGAGGCGCTCAGCGCCCGCGCGCAGGAGCTGATGGCCCGTCACAGCATCGACCACGCGCTGCTGGCTGCCGACGACACGGGCGCGGCCTCCGCCCCCGCAGGCCGGCGTCTGGCCGTCGACGCCCCGTACGAGTCGCCGAAGGCCGCGCTGCTGACGGTGGTCGCCGAGGCCGACCGGTGCCGCGCCGTGTGGCATCGCGAGCTGGGCTTCTCCACCGTGCTCGGCTTCCCGGCGGACCTGGCCGCCGTGGAGATGCTGTTCACCTCCCTGCTGGTGCAGACGTCCGCGGCGATGGCGCGGGCCGGGGCGCAGCGGGACGCCGACGGCCGATCCCGTACACGGTCGTTCCGGCACGCCTTCCTCAACGCCTACGCCGCCCGCATCGGCGAACGGCTGCGGGAGGCCGCCGACCGCGCCCTCCACGTCGCCGAGCATGCCGCCCGCGACAGCGCGGCAGCAGGCGCGGCGCCGGCGCGGGGCCGGCTGCTCCCCGCATTGGCCGCACGAGACCGAGCCGTCGACCGAGCGGTCGACGAGCTGTTCCCCGACCTCGTCAGAGGCCGCGCCCGCGCGGTGTCCGACTACGCGGGGTGGGTGGCCGGCCGCGCCGCCGCCGACCTGGCGAGCCTGGACTCCCGCTCCGAGATCGCCGGCCGGACCCCCTGACGGACGCCGAACCGCCCGCCGCGGCGACACCCGCGCACGCTCCGCCGCCGCGACGCCCCGGCGTCGGCGCCATCGCGGAACCGGTCCGCTCGCGAACGCCCGCCGCCCGCCGGTGAGCCGCGTGCGCGGCACCGGCCCCGGTGACCGGGCGCCGTGACCGGCGGACGGTCAGCCCTTCCTGCGCCGGGTGTTGCCGCCGCGGCCGCGCAGCGGGACACCGGCCTCCTTGAGGATGTTGTAGATGAATCCGTACGACCGGCCGGTCTCGGCGGCCAGGTCGCGAATGCTCTCACCGGACGCGTATCGAGGGGCGAGCTCCGCCGCGAGCTTGGTGCGCTCGGCACCGGTCACTCGGGTTCCCCTCGCCAAGGTGCGGGCCACGGGTACCTCCAGTATCGACGTGCTTGTCGGCTGCTCGGCGGGACGTCCCCCCGCAGTTCAGCGCGCTGTTGATCTACCCAACCTACACATTCCCCGCAAACAGGCCGCCAATGCCGCACGAATCGTCACATGAACGACTGATGGTGGACTTTTCCATGGCGATCGCCGAGCCGCAACCGCTGCCCCGGTGACGATCGCCACGACCTGGGGGCCGGCCTCGCTCCGCCCCGCCCCTCCGGCGCCTCCGTCCACCCCGGCGGACGCCGCTCCCCCACCTCATGTACGTCCTGAACGACATGAAGCGCTCAAGCACTCCCGAAACACCCCGAACCAACGCCACACAGACCCCGTCCGCCGGTCACCGCCCGTCGGAACCGCCCCCCGGCAGGGGCGCACCGCGGGCCGTCCGACGGCATCCCTCGTCAGCGCCCACCGCCACGCATCCGCCCTGAACCGTTCACTGGAAGCACCGCCCCGCACCTCCAGGCAGATGGACGCACACGACCCCTGCTTGACCGTCCACCCTCCCCACAACGATCAGCGCCCGCCGCCACACAACCCACCACCCCAAGCTCCGCCCCTCCCCCAACCCCGCTGCGCCAAGCAGAAGGCGGCAAAGAGCGACACGTCGACACCTCCACCAACGTGCGTGGGCGCCCCGGTAGAACCCCGACGAACTCAGCCGGTTCGTGTCCGCGGCCACGCGTCCGACCTCCCCGCCCAAGAACCCCAAGCTGGGCATCCTTCCGGCGCAGCGCTTGCCGCCACACATCCGCTCTGAACCGTCCGCCCCGCACTTTCAGGCAGATGGGCGCCCACGACCCCTGCTTGACCGTCCGCCCTGCCCACAACGATCAGCCCTCGCCGCCACACAACCCACCACCCCAAGCTCCAGCCCTCTCCCAACCCACTGCTGCGCCAAGCAGAAGGCGGCGAAAGAGCGACACGTCGACACCTCCACCCACGCATGGAGGCGCTAGAAGGACGAGCGCTACCGCTTGCACACCTCTTACGCCTCCACCTGCTGGACGAAGAGACCGGAGTTGCTCCTCGCCGGGTCCGAACACTTCGAGCTGCTGGCTTCTCGTGGACCGTCACAGCAGCCCGGACGGCCAGAGCCTCCTCTAAACAGCGTCAGGGCTTGCGATGGCGGCCGACGTTCAACCGCCAACCACGCTGTGGCCGGGCAAGCGGCTACGACACGGCGTCAAGCACCAAGACGACCCGCTGCCGGCCCACATCGCCGATGTCGGCCGGCGCCGCCGTCTATGGACATTCGGTCCCCAAAGCCATCGACGCCACCCACGCCGCCCTCCCCCATGAGTCCACCATCGCCTTCTGCACCGCTGTTGACCTCTTAGGCGAGACCACCAGCGTCTCGGTGGCCAAAAAGAAGCCCCGGTTTCTGCTCGCCGAAAGCCCCGAGGGCAAGCCCCACAGCACCACTGACCTCATCGAGCAACACATCCCAAGCACACCGCCACAGCGAGCCCGAGATCACCTGCTTCTGCCCCAAGAGGGCCACGGCCCGCATGACAAGGCGAGGAGGCCAGCCTGCCAGCGGCCTCCTCGCTGACGCCCCGACCATGCCGGACTGGCAGGCCAAGAGGCGTGGCGGGGTCACCAGCACCATGGCATTCCCTCCGGCCCAGGACCCCGCCAACAACTCCGATGCCCCTCAGGTTTCGCCAGAACGACCGGCGCTTTCCGACGCGCGGGCCGTGTGGCGCACGTAGCGGTATGGCTCCCTCGGCCGAGGGCGGCGGCCACCAGCCGGGTGTCGTTCGTGCGCAGCGCGCCGTGCAACAGGGGCAGGACCGCGTCGCCGGGGACGGCGGTGAACGACACGTTCCCGCTCAGATCGACCGCCTCCTCGTGGTCAATCACCAGCGGCGGCAGCGCACGGCATACGACACCACTGCACGATGGCGCTCAACTTCACAGAGGCCAACGCCCCGCGCTGCCGCCTCGCCTCGGCGGCCCGCGCACGTCTGCGGTCCGCCGTCGCGGCATCGGCCTCGTAGCGGGCCAGCCGTCCACTGAGGCGAGTCCGTCAACCAACCGCGCGACCTCCGCCTCGATGAATGTGGTGAAGCCGGCGCGAGTGCGCGCGGGCCGAAGCGGACGGCCGCGGTGGCAGCCGACCGGGAAGCACTACAACGTGCCGCTTGCAAGAGTTCCGCTATGGCGGGCGGGCGTCCAGGTCGGCGAGCGAATCACCATACGGCGCCGAGCAAGTTGAACAGACGCGCAGCCGCGGTCTCCTCAGCGGGCACTGCCTCGAAAGGCGATTGCGGACCACTGAACGGGGGCCGCAGCACCTCAGAAGGATCAAAGATCGAGAAATCGCTCCGTTCCTGAATTCCTCCACACGAGAGGACCACATCTTGACGTCAGTCACACTGATCACTTGACGCTTCTGCTTTACGCCACCGGATAACCCGCCTCGAAACAGCGCTCAGTCGCCTAGCACCATCGCCATGGCTCTCTCAACTCGGGTAAGCGGAGCACACTCAGCCTCCCGCCTCCGTTGACTGCGTCCCTTAGCGCGCAGTCTCCACCGGTAGCACGCAGGAGCCGCCGTCCCAGCCGTTCACCTCCCGGGATCCGGTTCTCTGATTGCATAAATTTCTGCTGT
Organism: Actinomadura rubrobrunea NBRC 15275; assembly: GCF_001552235.1. Classification (NCBI taxonomy): domain Bacteria; kingdom Bacillati; phylum Actinomycetota; class Actinomycetes; order Streptosporangiales; family Thermomonosporaceae; genus Actinomadura; species Actinomadura viridilutea. The sequence goes on from NZ_BCQU01000019.1 coordinate 40,129, forward strand.
CACCTAACATACAAGGACTTCACAGAAACATCTCTTCTTGACTCGCAACCCGCACCTCTTCGAGCGCAACAGCCATGCCGCTCACGCACCTCGGAGAGCTTTCGGTCTGACCAGCGACGACCACTGCACACAATTTCGGACCGCCCCTGCCTCAGCATCGATATCCCCGAAAAGCAGCACGTCGGCATACCGCCTCATGGAGAACTGTCACTTTTCGGTCAGCCGAGCGTTACCTGGCAGAGCCAGCTATTCACACACACCTCCACGCTTCGGATAATGCGTTCTCTGTTCGCTCTCGTGGAGGAATACATGGGCCACAACAGCCGCTGCGCTGAGGCGACGCGTCCTGGATGCAGGTGCACAGGATGCGGAGGTGCACAACACGGCTGGCAGGGGACGTTCACCATCGCTGCGGAGCCGACCGGTCGGCGGGCGAGGGAATTCGCGGACGACCGGGAAAAGGATTGGCAGAACAAGCCCAAAAGCCTGACCGTTGCGCAGGCCGCGGTCGGCTGCGCGCTCGCCGACATCGTGGGATGGCTGCATCGGGAGAAGGCGCTACTGGAAGGTGCCCAGGAGGTGACACGGCCCTTCGACCGCCGCAAAGACGATCCCGAGCGGGGACGCCTCCTACGCGAGATCGAAAACCGACTGGGCCCGGACAGGACGAAGATGTTCCAAGGCTGGGCCGTGGACGTGCACTTTTGGTGCGAACTGCTCGCCCAGGCCGCGCACGCGCTCGAAAGCCTTCGGCGGGTGTACAGGCACGGCCTGCAGGCGGTCGACGTACTCCTGGCCCGTGCCCGTGAGACCGCGGAGAGACTGGTGCTGCAGGTGGTGGACGAGCATCTAGGGCAACCGCCCGGACTCGGCCGACAGGAGGTGCAGACGGTGATCCGGCTCGCCACCGGATCGCTCTTTGAGACATTGCCCCTGGCTGTCAGAGGTGCGCTAGGAGCCGACGCCATCTTCGAGTTCATATGGCCGGTTCGCGTTCTTGCCGTGGTCATGTGCAAGGACCCGTCGAAGCACGAGGCTGTGTGCCAGTACTGCCTGGATCCGATCTGCGTGTTCACCAGGGCGAAGGTGCGGACCGAGGTTCGGGATCGACTTCTGGAAAACCTCAAACGTGAATGGCTTCCCCTCACGGCAGAGCTTTCCCAGCAGTAGCACGGGCGCACCAGAAGACCGCACACCGTTGATCTGGTGCCTGATCCCACCATCGCCCTTCCGGAGTCGGAAGTGTCCCTTGAGAAGATCGAGCGTCATCAAGCGAAGATGCGAATCGAAAGTATGCGCGATCTTCGCGCGGCAAACGAAACGACGTCGTACGCCCTCAGCCCCAGCTGTCATCGGGAAGATCGCCCACCGAGTTGGAACGCCGCCTCGCCGCCGAACAAGCAAGGGCTGAGCAGCCCAAGGGTGGGAGACGCCCGTCCCCTTCCCGAGACACTGTCGTGTGACGTCGCCTCATCGGAGACGACGCCCCGGAAGCGCTGCTCGACGCCTTGTGTTTCGGGCGGCTTCGTCCGCCCGAAACACCAAGTCGAACGAGCTGCTCTGAGCACGTGACAGGTGACGATCCGTCATGGGCTGACCGCGCATGTCAAGCGCTTACTGCACGGAGCCACGGCGACGTCCCCAGTGCCGGGCGTGTCCAACGAACGGTGCCAACGGAAGCCGGAGTGGACCGAGGCAGCCAGCATGAGAGTGGCGAACAGCCGGGCAAAACGATCAGGTATGGCGCCTGGGCTGTGCCGCCGTCGCGTCCGGCATGGCTTCGTCTCGGCACTCGCGACCGCGGTCTCTGCCGTCGGGCAAGCCGTCAAGGCCGATTGCTGCTGAGCCTCAGAGCGTCCTTGGACACGAACCATGCTGATCACCGGGTGAAAGAAAGCGTGCGGTCAACCGCTCACCGCCAACGCACGTCCCATCTATAGCGGCGTGTGCAATGGCAACCCGAGCAGCCGTATCCCCGCTCACTCTCGGGAAACTGCGAGAACAACGGGGACCAGCATGTTGTCAGGCCCAATCACCAGGCGACTTTCCACGCTCGGAGGAATCGCGGCCCTCGCGGTCATCGCGGGTACGGCTCCCGCTGCCGCCGACACCGGTCTGGACGTATGGCCGATCGCCGCAGTCGGCGATGAGCCCTTCAACAGCAATCTGCGGGACGTGGTGGCGATCGGGCCACGCAACGCTTGGGCGTTCGGCGAAACCGAGTCGAGTCACGGGTCCGACCCGCTCGCCGTCCGCTGGAACGGCCGGTCCTGGACAACGGTCACGATGCCGACCGGGCTGGGCAAGGGCATCTCGTTCGCGGACGCGTCCAGTCCCAGAAATGTCTGGGCCTTCGGCGGCGGTGACCCGGCGTTCGGCGACGCCTACGCGCTGCGCTGGGACGGCAGAGCTTGGAGCGTCGCCCATCACTGGCCGAGCTACACCTGGCTGACCGACGCCGAGGTTCTCGATCCCCGCGACGTGTGGGTGTTCGGCTTCCATCCGAACGACCTGGACCACAAGAGCTGGCGCTATGACGGCCGGCGGTGGGCGGAAGTGCCGACACCGGTGGGAAGGCTGGAGGAGGCCAGCGCCGTGGCGGCCGACGACATCTGGGCCGTCGGAAGGCATCCCGAGGGAAGGGACCATGACCTATTGGCGCGGTGGGATGGTCGGACTTGGACGGAAGTGGACGTCCCTGGGCTTCCTCACGAGGGCGACCACATGGTGTTCTTCGACGGGGTCCACGCCGTTTCCTCACGGGAGGTGTGGGTCTTCGGCCGGGAGTATCGGCGGGACGGGGACAAGGACACCTACGGGTTCCTCCTGCTGCACTTCGACGGCGACGGCTGGCAAAAGATCGACTCGCCGCCCGCGCCGCGCATGTACGGGGTCTACGACGTCGCCTCCGACGGCGAAGGCGGCGTATGGGTCCTGCCTTCGATCGGCGACACGCCGGAACTGTTGCACTACCGCAACGGCCAGTGGGCCGTGAGTCAGGTCGACTTGCCGGGAGGGCCGAACGGCACCGTGCGCGCCATCGCCGGCGTGCCGCACCGCCGCTCCGCATGGGCGGTCGGCAGCACGCCCGTCCTCTCCGGTACATGGAATTGGACGATTTGGAGCAACGGCATATCGCCTCGCCAACCCAAGCCGTGACCCCCGATTGCCAGAAGCTGACCGTCTCACCGCAACCGCTGGCCCGAGCGTCCCAACCAGCAGTCGAGGGAGCAATGCGAAGCCCCAGCAGGTCATGGCATGTCAGCGACGGGGTTCCGCGATCCCGCCTCGGCATCCAGCCATGCAGGGAGACAGGGCCGGTGGCGTGCCACAAGGCACAGGTCGACGCGTCCCTCGCCACCGGACCTGCTTCCCCCTCGCGAGGGTGGCGACGTGCGAGGCTCGCGCATGAGGATGCTCGTCTTCCGCCCTGCGTACTGCGGTATCCGACACCCTGGGCTGTCCATGCACGGAAAGGGGCGAACGGCATCTGCGATTCGCCGGGCGGCAAAGCTCAGCACCTGTCGACTTAAAGAGAACGACACCCATTCTGAGCTGCCACGCATATCGAGGGGGCCGCTGCCCGCAGAGCACGGAGCACGCCGAAGGGTTGAACGTTCGAACGGACGATACGGGACGACCGACGACCGGTGCGGGCCTCAAGTAAGGCGGCTCTTAGATAGGCGTCCCGCGGCAACGCACTGCACTCGCATCTCAAGAACTTCCGGAAGAACGAGGACGAGCATGATGCTAGGAAAATTCATCAGCCGTATTTCCGCGCTCGGCGGCATCGCGGCCGTCGCGATCACCGTAGGGGCGGCTCCCGCCGGCGCCGCGACCGGTCCGACAGACTGGCGTCTCGCCGCGTTCGGCGCAGAGGACCCGAACGTCGCGCTCACTGATGTGGTCGCGCTCGGGCGGCGCGACGCCTGGGCGTTCGGCATGGCCTTTACGAGCGACCGCGGGCCCGAGCCGGTGGCCCGCCGGTGGAACGGCCGGTCTTGGACGGCGGTGGCGCTGCCGTCCGGGCTGAACAGGGGGATCTCGGCCGCGGACGCATCCAGCTCTCGCAATGTCTGGGCCTTCGGCGGCGGCGACCCCGCCGGTGGGGAAGCCTTCGCCCTCCGCTGGGACGGGCGCAGATGGCAGGTCGCCGGACGCTGGCCCGGCGGGACCTACATAGCCGACACCGAGGTGCTCGGTCCCCGCGACGTGTGGCTGTTCGGCGACGGCTATATCGGCGAGAGCATCGGCACCTGGCACTTCGACGGCCGGACGTGGAGCCGGGTCGAGACGCCGGTCGGCCATCTGCAGGAGGCCAGCGCCGTGGCGTCCGACGACATCTGGGCCATCGGAGGCAGCCCCGTGCACCTGTACGGCGATCTGCTGGCGCGGTGGGACGGCCGCACCTGGACCGAAGTGAGCGTCCCCGGACCGCCGAACACAGACGATCACTGGGTGCGGTTCTCCGGAATCCACGCCGAGTCGTCGCGTGATGTGTGGATCGTCGGTGAGGAGTACCGCCAGGATGGAGACAGCGGCACCTACGCGCCGTTCATGCTGCACTTCGACGGCCGCGCCTGGCAGCGGATCGTCCCGCCGTCCCATCCCCTTCCGTACGGGTTCTTGGATGTGACGTCCGACGGCCGCGGCGGCGTTTGGGTCATTCCGGCGCTGCCGGACGAGCCGGCTGAGCTGCTGCACTACCGCGACGGCCGCTGGACCGTGACCCAGCTGGAGCAGCCGAATGGGCAGCGCGCGACCGTCAGTGACGTGACCGCCGTCCCCCGCGCCCGCTTCGCCTGGGCGGTCGGCTACATCAACGCCAGTGAAACTGGCGAGCCTGGCTGGGGAATCTGGGCGAACGGCCCAGCCCCGCGCTGATCGGCTCAGTACCCGCAGCCGGAGGCACAGGTGTGCTGTCGGGGGATGTTGGTGACAGGCGACACGCCTTGGGCGGTTCTTGGCGACAAGAGGGTCGGCTGGTTTCGGTGCGGATTGCGACATCTGCACTGGCTGCAGGTGGCCCTCCTGTCCCACCAGGACGCCCGTTGCCCCTGACCGGACGCCTGCACCTTGACCGGGGTGTCGTGGCAGACGGCCCACCGCTGCGCCGAGCAGCCGAACGCTTCGCGGCCTCGGCGACACCACCCCGCACGGTGGGCCGCCTACTGCCGGCATTGCACGACCGCTCCAGCCGCCCGCATCACAGTCCCCTCCCGTAGCCGGCCGTCCCTCCGACTGCTGGGCCACTAGCCTGGGGACGTGAGAGAGATCGTCGACCTGGCTGAACGGTTGCGCGGGTTCGCCGCCGAACGCGACTGGGAGCAGTTCCACACGCCCAAGAATCTGGCGATGGCGCTGTCGGGGGAGGTCGGTGAGCTCGTCGCCGAGTTCCAGTGGCTGACGCCCGAGGAATCCAAAACGATCATGAACGACGCCGAGGCGGCCGCGCGAGTGCGGGCCGAGCTGGGCGACGTGTTCATATACCTGACACGGCTGGCCGACGTTCTCGGCGTCGACCTGGCCGGGGCGGCGCACGCCAAACTCGACGAGAGCGAACGCCGCTACGATCCCGCCACCTACCGGGGATCGGCCCGCAAGGCTCCTCCGCTCGACCGCTCTTGAATGTCGGCGGCCGCCGCTAGCCTTCTGCCTGAAGTGTCGCGGTCCGACGGGCTTCCGCCGACTGGCTCCGCCGGCGGACATGCCCCCATACCGCACGAGGTTTTCGTGCTGCCTGGGGGTAAGTCCGTTGACGGCCTTCCGCCGTACCGCCAAAGCTTTGCTGTCTCCGGTCGAAGGCAAGCTGAGCGAGATCCTCGACGAGCACCTGAGGATGAGCGCCGCCGTCTCCGCCTCCTCCGCCGAAAAGCGCTCCTGGGACCGCAGCCTCCCCGTCCTCGCCCACGACCTTGTGGAGGCCGGTCTGGACGAGGTCGAGATGCTCATCGAGTACCAGCTGCCTTTGACGAGCAAGCGGGCCGACGTGGTGCTCGCCGGAGTCGACCGGCGGACCGGCGAAGACGCGTACGTCGTCGTCGAGCTCAAGCAGTGGAGCCACGCGCGGGTGTGGGGCCAGGACGAGGGCAGGGTGCTCGTGGAGTGCAAGCCGGGCGACCCTCAGTTGCACCCTTCGCTGCAGGCCAAAGGCTACTCCGACTATCTCCTGGATTTCCTGCCCGCCTTGGCCGACCGGCCCGACGCCGTGCACGCGGTCGCCTATCTTCACAACGCGGCTCGCGACGACGTCCTCGACCTGTACGACTTGGTGCACGACAACCGCACGCGGCTGTTCACGCGTACGACGCGGGGCGCGTTCATCGACTATCTGCGCGACCGTTTCGCGCCGAAGCCGGGTGCGGCGGCCGCCGACCGGCTGCTGTCCAAGCGGGTGGGCCCCTCCAAGCAGTTGCTCGAGCACGCCGCCGCGGAGATCAAGCATCAGAAGGCGTACGTCCTGCTCGCCGAGCAGCGCCTGGCGTACGAAATGGTGCTGCACAAGGTCGACAAGGCCCGCAAGGGGGATTCGAAGAGCGTCGTGGTCATCACAGGCGGCCCCGGCAGCGGCAAGAGCGTCATCGCGGTGGCGCTCCTAGGTGAGCTCTCGCACCGCGGCTACGAGGTCCTGCATGCCACGGGATCGCGCTCGTTCACGACGACGATGCGTCGCCATGTCGCCAAGGGCTCGTCGCGCATGAAGGCCATGTTCAAGTACTTCAACGACTTCATGACCGCCGAGAAGAACGGGCTGGACGTCCTCATCTGCGACGAGGCCCACCGCATCCGCGAGGTCTCCGCCACCCGCTTCACGCCGGCGAGTCAACGTACCGGCCGTCCGCAGGTGGACGAGCTGATCGACGCCGCCCGGGTGCCGGTCTTCCTGCTCGACGAGCACCAGAACGTCCGCCCGGGTGAAATGGGCACGCTCCGCCAGATCCGCGAGCATGCCGCGCGCAAGGGGCTGGACGTTCAGCACATTTCCCTCGATGAACAGTTCCGCTGCGGCGGCAGCCGCAAGTACGAGGAGTGGGTGCTCAAGCTGCTCGGGCTCGACGGCGGCACTCCCGAGCGCTGGGACGGGGACGACAACTTCACCGTCATCATGGCCGACTCGCCGCACGAGATGGAGGCGATGCTGCGCGGCCACCTGAACAGCGGCCGATCCGCCCGGATGACCGCCGGGTTCTGCTGGCCCTGGAGCGACCCCCGCAACGGGACGCTCGTTCCGGACGTGGTCATCGGCGACTGGGCACGGCCGTGGAACGTTCGGGGCGACCGCGCAGTCGGCTCCGCTCCGCCGAGTGCGCTGTGGGCGACGCTGGACGGCGGGTTCGAGCAGGTTGGCTGCGTCTACACGGCCCAGGGATTCGAATACGACTGGAACGGCGTCATCCTCGGGCCGGACCTGGTCTACCGCGACGGTCGCCTGGTCACCGTGCGCCAAGCAAGCCGAGATCCCGCTCTGAGGAAGCGCGACGTGAGCGATGCGCAGGCCGACCGGTTGATTCGCAACACTTATAAGGTGCTGCTCACCCGAGGGATGATGGGCACCGTCCTCTACTCGGTCGACAGGGAGACCCAGGAGTTCCTCGCCCGCCTCGTCGGGTGACCCGGCGAGGCGACCGTGCTCCAATACGAGCACATCCCTTTGAGGGAGAACGTCCGTGGCCGTGTTGACTTGCGGCATTCGCGGGTGGTCGTCTACGTCGTAGCCCCAGGCAGTTCTAAGACAGCTCGTCAACTCGACGATACGAACCTCACGGTTCGTTGAGAGCAGTGAGAGCGCTGTCGAAGTCGGCGAGGCGGGCGGCGAGGGTGGCGCAGGCGAGCTGTTCGGAGAGGGCCTCGTTGAACTTCAGGCCGCGCAGTGCCCGTTGCTCGACGTCCGGGAGGCAGAGGCGGTAGGCGGGGGTCGTGCCCAGTGGCCAGGTCTTAATCCGCTCAGGCTTGATGGCCCCTGGGCAGTGTCACTGCCAAGCTAGACGAGCTGGTGAGCATGCCTCTTGGCGAGCGCCCCCTTCCCCTCAGTCCGATCTGCGCCTCTCGCCCACCAGCCAGAAGCATGACGCTGAGCGGAGGCCAGCCCGCCCGCATTCGGCAGATGTCGTGTGGGATAACGGCCGCATGCCGGTCGACCTGCATTGCACAACTCGGGCGAAACCAACTGACGAGCTGTCAGTGACACGGTAAATTTCTTCCTCAACGCGCGGGCGGGGAGAGGGCGGAAGGATCCGGCGTTGGCTCACGGACACATGGCGCCCGGTCCGGTCGGGGAGTTCTTGCGAGCGATCGACGCAGAGATCGCCGCCGTCCTGCACAGCGATCTGAGCGGATCGGAAAAAGTGTCGCTGCGGGACGGGCGGCTGGTGGGGCGAACGGGAGACGAGCGCGAGTACCTGTTCTCCTGCACCCGCTGGAACGAGACGTTCGAGGTCAAGGATCTCTTGGTCAGGACCACCCGGCCGCGTCGTCCGTGGGCGCAGGCCGAGGCCTCGCGGCTGCCCGGCGGGAAGGTCCGCGTCATCACCGAAGCCGATCTCGGCGAGCGGCCCGAGGGCGCGCAGCTGGCGGAGGACGAGACGGCGGGGCTGCGGGCGCTGGCCGAGCGGCTGCGGGAGGTACGGGACGGTCAGGGTCGGGTCAACCTGACTACGGCGAATCGGATGCTCGGTCAGGGCACGCCCCGAGTCGGACGCTGCACCGACCCCGACCGGTACGTCAGCCGCTACCAGCGGCTCAACGAACGTCAGCGGCAGGCCGTTGCACAGGCGCTGGGCAGCGACGTCACGTTCGTGTGGGGGCCGCCGGGCACCGGCAAGACCGACGTCGTCTCGTGCATCGTGGAGGGCTGCTACCGGCAGGGCCTGCGCACCCTGTTCCTTGCGCCGACGCACGTCGCGGTGGACCAGGCATTGGAACGCATGTGCGATCTGTTGTCCGGCGAGCCGGGCTTCGATTCGGGTCTCGTCCAACGAGTCGGGGACATCGCCGTCCCCTCGCTGGCCGACCGATACGGCGAGCAGATCAGCCCGAAGCGCATCGCCGACCGGCTGGCCCTCTCCCTGGAGCAGAAGATCACGCAAGTGGCGGGGCGTCTGCAGGAGATGCGAGCCGACATCGCCGTCCACGAGAAGGCGGCTCGGATGTCGGCGCAGCTGGACGCTCTGCGAGGACGACTGCGAGCCGTCGACGAAGCGATCGCCGATGCCGAGCGGTGGATGCACGTCACCTCCGGGAGGGCCCGGGACGTCGAACGCCGGATCACGGAGATCGGCGTGCCGTCCGGCCTGTTCGCCCGCCGCAAGCAGGCCAAGCTCGACGCGCTGTACCTGGAGCTGGCCGAGCATCGACAGGCGTACGACAACGCAAGACGGCGACACGACGACGCGCAGACCGATCGCCGGCGGCACGCGGCCGATCTCTCCAGGCTCGAATCCGAGCTCACGCCGCTGCTCGCCCGTGCGCGCGGCCTGGCGTCCCTTGATCGGCTGCGACGGGAGGCCGAACGGCTGGACGAGCAGCTGGACGACCTGGAGAAGGAGCGCCGGCGGATCGAGGAGACGGTGCGCGACCGCTGCCGGGTGATGGGCACCACGGTCTCCAAGGCGGTGCAGTCCCGGTCGCTGATGAGCGCCGTGGACGTTGTGATCATCGACGAGGCGGGCATGGTGGGCCTGCCGTCGGTGTGGTTCGCGGCGGGCATCGCGGCGCGCCGCGTCGTCGTCGCGGGCGACTTCCGGCAACTGCCCGCGGTGACCCGCGCCTCGACCGATCACCGGGCCACCGAGGCGGACCGGCGGCATTCGCAGCTGTGGATGGACCGTGACGCCTTCCATGCCGCGGGTCTGGTCGACGCACGCGGCGGCGCCGTCCAGAGCGACCGCCGGATGGTCGCGTTGGACGAGCAGTACCGGATGCGTCCCGCGATCTGCGCGCTGGTCAACGAGGTCGCCTACCCCGACGCCCCGCTGCGCACCGGCCGACCCGACACCAGCAGCCTGCCCGCGTCGCCGTTGATCGAGAGTCCGCTGGTGCTCGTCGACACCTCCAGCCGCGTTCTCAAAGGCACGGGGAACCAGGCGCACCTGTCCAATCCCGTGCACGAGGCGGTGATCCACGAGCTGATCCGGGGTTTGCAGTACGACACCGTCCTGCCGCCCCGCGGATGGACCGAGCTGCCCGACGGACGGCGACCGACGGACCTGCTCGCGGTCATAGCCCCCTACAAGAACCAGAAGAAGATCCTCAACGCCAGTCTGAAACACCGCTTCGGTGAGGCGTACGACGGCTTGGTCGACACCGTCCACCGCTTCCAGGGCAGCCAGCGGCCCCTCGTCGTGATCGACACGGTGGCCGGCGCGGGCCGACAACTCGGCTACTTCTACCAGGAGGTCGGGCTGTCTTCACGGACCTGCCGCCTGCTGAACGTGGCCCTGAGCAGGGCCCAGGACCACCTGGTCGTCGTCGCCAACGTGGAATTCCTCCGCGGGGAACTGCGCGCGGGCAGCGAGGCCGCCCGGATGCTCGACTACCTGGAACGCCATGCGCAGCGGCTGCCCGTGGAGGACTTGGTCCCCATCCGCTCAGCGGCCGAGCTCGGCAGACTGGACGAAGAGGAACTCGCCCGCCCCGCCTTCTTTCCCGCCGACGAGGTCGCACGCGCCGTCGAATGGGACATCGCGCGAGCCCGCAGCAGCATCGACATCTTCTGTGCCTTCCTGTCGCCGAATCCGGTGCGGTTCTGGCTCCGGCGACTGTCTCCGCGGATCGCCGCAGGCGTTCGCGTCACCGTCCACACCCGACCCCACCCCGCCGATTCGCCTCAGGCCGCGCTGGTCGGACGCCTGAGGGAGGCCGGCTGCCAGGTGCTGGCACGCGAACGCATGCACGAGAAGGTGCTGATCATCGACGACAGCGTCCTGTGGCACGGATCGCTGAACCTCCTCGCCCACACCGGGTCCACCGACTTGATGATGCGCATCACCGACCCGACCGCCTGCGAGCGGGTTCGGACCATCGTGGACCGGGCCCGGATGGACCGACCGGCCCGCACTCTCCCTGCCGCAGCCTCATCGCACGGCATCGCTCCAGGGGATGTCGTAAACGGCCGCCTGTATCTGGCGGTGCCCTACGAGGAAAAGGACGAGGCCAAGCGTCGCGTGAAAGCACGGTGGGACGCAAGGCTGAAGCTTTGGCACGTAGACGCCAACGTGCCGCGAGAGGCTGTGCGGCACTGGCTGCCCGGTGGCGGTTGAACGTACCGCTGCAGCGCCCAGAGCTTCGCGGTGCGCTTGAGCGTTCCAGGACGTCACCTGCTCGCCTGGGGCCGGCATGGGCGGGGCTCGGTGGAGCGGTACAGGCTCCGGGCCCCGGGGGGTGGGCTTCGGAGTGGACCTAGATATCAGATACGTTACGAAGGGGTTACTCGCGGCAGCCGAGCGAAAAGCACCTTAACGACAGACCGATAATGGGGGGCCACACCGCACGACGAGCGAGATGGGAGGGTCGGCCAGTGCCTGACCAGCAACGCGAGCAGTGGACCAGTCGAGGGGGGTTCCTGTTCGCGGCGATCGGATCGGCGATCGGGCTCGGGAACATCTGGCGGTTCCCCTACGTCGCATACGACAACGGCGGCGGGGCCTTTCTCATCCCCTACCTGGCGGCGCTGCTCACCGCCGGGATTCCGCTGCTGATCCTGGAGTACACGATCGGCCACCGCTTCCGCGGCGCGCCTCCCGCCGCGTTCCGGCGGCTGGCGCGGCCCACCGAGGCGATCGGGTGGTGGCAGGTCGCGATCTGCTTCGTGGTCGCGGTGTACTACGCCGTTGTCTTGGCGTGGGCCGTGCGCTACGTCGGCTTCTCGATCGGGCAGCAATGGGGTGACGACCCCGAGAAGTTCCTGAGCGCCAAGTTCCTGCACGTGGCCGACGCCCCCGGGGGCATCTCCACCTACGTGGCGGGCGTGGCCTGGCCGCTGATCGTGGTGTGGGCGATCACGCTCGGCGTGCTGGCGCTGGGCATCGCGGGCGGCGTCGAGCGGATCAACAAGATCTTCATTCCGCTGCTGGTGCTGCTGTTCGGCGTCCTGGTGGTGCGGGCCCTGTTCCTGGACGGCGCGAGCGCCGGCCTGGACGCGCTGTTCTCCCCGGACTGGTCGTCGATCACCAAGGGCAGCGTGTGGGTCGCGGCCTACGGGCAGATCTTCTTCTCGCTGTCCGTCGGCTTCGGCATCATGATCACCTACGCGTCGTACCTGCCCCGGCGGGCGGATCTGAGCGGCTCGGCGATGGTGGCGGGGTTCGCCAACAGCTCGTTCGAACTGCTGGCGGGCATCGGCGTGTTCGCCGCGCTGGGCTTCATGGCGTCCGCGAGCGGCGTGCCGGTCGGCGAGGTGGCCGCGTCCGGCGTGGGTCTCGCGTTCATCGCCTTCCCGAAGATCATCTCGTCCATGCCGGGCGGCGACCTGTTCGGCGTGCTGTTCTTCGGCTCGCTGGTGATCGCCGGGCTGACCTCGCTGATCAGCATCGTGCAGGTCGTGGTGTCGGCCGTGCAGGACCGCTTCGGCCTGGGCCGCCTCACCTCGGTGCTGGGCGTCGGCGGCGCGGTGGCGGTCGTGTCGATCGCCCTGTTCCCCACGGACCAGGGCCTGTACCTGCTGGACGTGGTGGACCACTTCGTCAACCAGTACGGCATCGCGCTGGCCGCGCTCGTGGTGGTGGTCGTGGCCGGCTGGATCCTGCGCCGCCTGACCGAGATGCAGGACCACGCCAACGCCACCTCGGCGACCAAGGTCGGCCTGCTGTGGCGGCTGTGCCTGGGCGTCATCACGCCGCTGATGCTGGGCTGGATGATGTGGGACAGCCTGCGCGACGAGTTCGCCGAGAACTATGAGGGCTACCCCTCGTGGTTCCTGAACGCGGCCGGTTGGGGCGTCGCGGGCGGCGTGCTCGTCGTCGGCGTCGTCATGGCCCTGCTGCTGTGGCGCCGCGCCGCGACCCCCGAGGTCGCACCGGCGCAGGGCGAGACCGTTGAGGAGAAGGGAGCGCGCTGATGTCCGCCGGCGCCGTCATCATGATGGTCATCGCCATCGTCATCGTCTGGGGCGGGTTGGTCGCGTCCATCCTCCGCCTCCGCGGCCACCCTGAGCACGGGGACTCCTGAACCCGTTGACGTCCGCCCGGCCACCGGTACGCCATCCGCTCCGGTGGCCGGGCGGACGCGCGTCTGCCTCCTTGCAGGCTCTTGCGGACGCCTCGGTGTTCGTCCCGCGTTTGCCGGGGGCGGCACGCCCCGTCCGCCTGCTGGACAAGCTCCCCGTACGGCTCTACGCCGACGGCGACCACGACGCGGACGACCCCGTACGCGCCCGCGTCACCGATGGACGGGCCCCGCTTGACGAGATCCGCGCGACCGCCGACGAGGTCGTCCTGAAACGGAGCGCCACGTGCGACCTTTGCGCGGCGCCTCATCAGGTCGGCGCGTTGACGTACGTGGGATGCGTTCCGTTACGACGCGGGTGGCCGCATTCGATACCCGTGTGGGCGCCTCGCCAAGGGCTGGATGCTCTCCGACCTGGGTTGTTGAACGTCACCGGGTCGACGGCCGGCGGCTGACCGGTCCGGCGCGGCTTCGGCAAATCCACATTGATCGTCGCCGCCCCGTCGGTCTAGGAGAGCGGAATCGGTCGACCGTCCGCAGAGATGCGGCGGGGCGGTCGCGGCCATCGAGCCGCTCGACGCCGAGGAGCGGAAGGCCGGCCCTGCTCTCCCCTGCCGCCCTTCCCGCCACGGCATGCCCGCGGCGTCACGCCGCGCCTGAAGGACGATCCGGCGTCGGCCACGGCCGGCCTCGGGCATCGGGCGGTCAGCGCGGCTACGCGGCGCCCACGCGGGGGTGGCGGCACACCGAACGGCACCGCGGGCCGTCCTCGTCATGGTCGGACGGCTCGACCACATCGCGACGGGTTGTGGCGGTCGGGTCGCGACATTGGTCAGCGGGCGATACAGCTGTGCCTCGGCATACTGGGGCGACGATCTGGTTCTCGCTCCGACGATCCCCGACGACCTGCTGGTCAGTGATCTCACTCGGCGATGCGCGCCGGGTCGCGACGCTCGGGGCGGTGTCCGTGCGCTCCTCTCCGGCGCCGCGATGAATGACGCCCCCTTCTCGTCCCTCTCTGAAGTCGCAGGCCGCTGGCTGTCCGAGCAGTCGCAGTGAATGGGCGGTCTGAGTGTTCGGCGGCCGTGCCGCCCCCGCCTTCCCGGCATGCCGATCAGCGAGCTTCATCGCGGGAGGCGGCGCCGAGCCGAAGCGTCCGCCGTCGGCCACGGGCAGGCGGTTTGCAGGCGAACCGATCTCGCCTTCTCGGGCACGGCGCCCGCCGGAAGAGTGCGCCCGGCGCCGTCGCCGCGGACCTACAGAGTTTGCTCCCGCTCAGCGGGGACCACGCGAAACTTTCTCAGTTCCAGGGACACAAGTGTGAGCAATCGTCAACACAGCGTAGTCAAATTTACTACGATCGGCAGTCTGAGAGTGTCCGCAGCGACCCCCCGGGGCGGAGAATGAAGCACCTTCAGCCAGATCCCAGGCGCGTCGGCCCGTTGCGGAAAGCGGCCGTGCGGTGCGCGCACGGGGTGTTGGGCAGCGTCGTCCTGACAGGAGTCGTTTCCTTCACCACGCCTGCGCAGGCGCACGCCACGCCCAGGCCCGACCCCGATCGACGGTATTACTGGTCCGTCGCCTGCCGCCGGGCGCCGTACTTCACCGACTGGTACACCGCCAAGGTCTGCAGGGACACGTGGGAGGCGATGCAGCGCCGATCATGGGCGGACCGGCCTCGTTTCGGCCGTCCCCCGGTCCGGCTTCCGGTGAAGAAGAAGCGGGCCTCGGCGCCCGCGACGCAGCGCCGCGCCCCCGCCGCATCCACTCGTCCGGCCGCACCGGCTCCGCCCCGTCCCAGCCCCACGCCTTCCGCGTCGAAGACGTCGGCGACGCCGATCGTCTCCCCCTCCGCGCCGCTCTCCCTGCGGCCGTCCCCCCAGGCGCAGATCGATGAGGACAGGTCGAGGACCACCTCCCTGCAGCCGTTGCTGTTGATCGGCCTTCTGCTGCCCACGGTGGCCGCCATCGGATATCCGCTTCGCCATCGCATCGTCGCGGCCGCGTCCTCGGCGCTGCTGGCGGGGGCCGCGCCCGCCGACGAGAAGCCGACCGTGCGCGTCACCTACCGGCCGGCGTTGGATCCGTTCGCACTGCCGCTGCTCCCCCTGACCGGAGAGGGGCCCCGGCCACCACACGGGTGATGACGCTGACGGCCTTGGAGGAGTACCAGGACACCGCCCTGGTGGTGATCCCGCGTCCCGACGCCATGGTGCTGTTCGGCCTGGCCGAGGACGACCTGCTCGACGACACCCCGGACGGCCTGTTCATCCCAGGCAACCTCGACTCCGCTCTGTCCTACCTGGAGACCGAGCTGGCCATGCGCGCGGAGGGGACCTGCTCGCACGGGCGCCGTCTCCTGCTGGTGGCCGACTGCGAGCAGGAGGCCGACCGGATTTCCCGGCTTCTCGAGCGGCATGCCGGCGACGTCTCGGCCGTGGTGTTGGGCGACTGGCCCGGCGACCGGGTGTCGGTCGACCAGGACGGTCGCGTCGATGCGCCGTCGGACATGGCCGGTGCTCTTCCCTGCCGTCTTCCCGCCATGTCCCGGACCGAGGCCCGCGACCGCCTGTTCGCGATCGTCAAAACCGAAGCTTCCAAGAAGCGCCGACGCGGCTCCCGATCCTCCAAGCGACTCTGACTCGCCGTTCAAGGCATGACGTCCCTTTCCTCCGGGCCCTTCCAGGGAAGCAGTAGCGCAGTCGCCACGCCCTTCGGAGGGCCCCGGAGGTAGAACGCGCGGTTCCTTCGGCTGCGCAACTCCGCGTGCGGGTGCATCCATGCCTGCGCCCGGCCGCGCCTCCAGTGAACTCGCTTTGAAGAGAGCGCGCTCATGAAGCGGCCAACCTGGCGGGTATCGCCGCGACGCGCCGTCGGTCGAGGCCGCCGCCAGCTCGTCCACTGCTGCCACACGCGCCCGATCGCACACGTGGCTGCCGAGATGGACATCTCCCGTTCATGTGCCAGCACGTGGTTCGACCGTTACCGCTGCTTCGGCGAGACCGGTCTGCTGGACCGGCCCAGCGTCCCGCACCGCTGGCCCACTGCCACCCCACCCGAAGTCATCGCACGGATCGAACGGTTGCGCCGGGAGCGCAAACGGTCAGCCCGCCGCATCGCCATCGAGTCGAACGGCCAGGGCATCACGATCAGCGAGTGCACTGTGGGCCGCCACCTGGCCCGCCTGGGTCTCAACCGCCACCGCGACCTGGACCCCGGCGGCACGGCCAACCGCACCGTGCGGCCGATCAACGCGGGCTGACCGGCCTCAGGGTGCACCGGACTTCACGAAGACCTGCCGCATCCCCGACGGCGGCCGGCGAGCGCACGGCCGCCACCGCGAGCAGGCCCGGCGGGTAGCCCGCGCCAAGACCGCCGGAGTCCGCGACGGCTACGTCTACCTGCACTGTGCCGTCGACGGGTACTCCCGCCTGACCTACACCCGAGATCCTCACCGGCGAGATCGCCGTCGCCTTGCACTGCCGTTCCTGGTCCGTGCCGCGGCCTGGTTTGCCGCCTGCGGCTCACTATCCGGCGCGACCTGACCGACAACGCCTGGGCTTACACCACGACCGCCTGGCGCACCACCTGCGCCAAGCCGGGCGTCAGACCACGCTGGACTCGGCCCTGGCGGCCTCGTGGTGGAGAGCTGGTTTGGGCCGCGCTCGGGGGTGCTGCCACGTCTGCGGCGCGGATGTCCATGGGGGCGTCTGGTGCAGCGGCGTGGACGCAGTGGGCGCCTGACCATGGTGGTGCGGTCATGGCCGTTCCCGCGCCCGGCGACCCGGCTCTCGGCCAGCAGCTGCCGGGCCCCGCGCGGGCCCTGGCGCGGGCCAGGGCGCGCGGGAGCGTGTCGGCGGACTGCACCGCCGGGGCGGGTGTCGAGGGTGACCAGCTCAAGCGGTGGCCGCGGCGCCTCGGCAGGGTCGGCCTCGGCCACCTCGGCGGCCGCGGGTTCGGCGCCCTGGTCGTCGTTGGCGTCGTCGGTGCAGTCGATCACGGGGCGGGCCTCCCCCACGGCGGCGAGGACCGCACCGGCATGCCGGTGGAGTCGTTCGCATCGCGATCATTAGTCGTCGCTGTGTGGCGACTGCGGGTCGGGGGTTCGGGCGGTGGCGGCTCGGGCGGCGGCCAAGGCGCGGAGGGCGCGGCCCGCCTCCGCGACCTTCGGCGGCTCGGTGACGGCGCCGTCGAGGTAGGCGTTGCAGCGCAGCAGCCAGTCGCGCAGCGTGTTCTCGCAGCGTTCCCGGGTGCGGCGGGCCCGCAACCGGGCGGTGCGGTCCCGCTCGCGGCGGACCCGGTCGGCGATCTCGTCGTCGGCGGCCAGTGCGCGGACCTGGTCGATGGAGTAGCGGCCCAGCTGGTCGGTCGGCAGTCGCCGCTCGGCGGCGATCCGTTCGAAGACGCCCTTGGGCCAGTCGAGGATCGTCGCGGCGCCGCGGGCGTCGACGCTGTCGAACAGCGGGCCCTTCCGGGCGGCGACGACGGAGGCGATCGTGTCGGGGTCGAGGGCGTCCAGGTCCCGCAGCATGTACACCGGATTGCCCTGGAAACGGCTGATCACGGTGAGGTCGCCGCGGGCGACGAGGACCTCGATGTCGGCCCGCTCCACGTCGAGGCCGACCCGCAGCGCCAGCCGCGCCGCCGCCTTGGCGGCTCCGACCGGCGGGTCCTCGCCGAAGGCGGCCACGATCCGCGGCCCGCTGTCGGCGTACCGGTCGGCCAGCTCCGCCGACCAGCGGCGGCCCTCGAGGTCGGGGCCGGGCAGCAGGTCGTGCTCCTGGGCCAGCCGCAGCTGCCAGGCGGTCACGCCCAGCAGGGCGGCGAACTGGCGGAAGCCGTAGTCGGTGCGGCGGGTCATCGTGAACTCCCTCCTCTTCGCCGTGCCTCGATGCTCACCGCCGCACCGCGGCCGCAGCAGCAGAACGGCGTTCTGTGGATTACTTCGGATGGTGAGGGCGTGACAGGGTGGAGGCATGCGGAGGCTGGGTCTGGGGCTGGCGGCGCTGGGACGTCCCGCGTACATCAATGCGGGGCGTGTTGATCAGCTGCCTGCGGGGCGCGGCGTCGAAGAGATGCGGGCGGCCACGTGGGATGTGCTGGACGCCGCGTACGAGGCGGGTGTCCGTTGGGTGGACGCGGCGCGTTCGTACGGGCGGGCCGAGGAGTTCCTGAGCGGATGGCTCGATGCGCGCGGGCATGGGGACGTCACCGTCTCGAGCAAGTGGGGCTACGCCTACGTCGGTGATTGGCGCGTGGACGCCGACGTCCACGAGGTCAAGGAGCACAGCCTCGCCCGCTACAGGACGCAGTACGCGGAGACGAAGCGGTTGTTGGGGACGCGGCTGAGTCTCTACCAGGTGCACTCGCTGACCCATGACAGTCC
The DNA here is from genome assembly GCF_001552235.1 of Actinomadura rubrobrunea NBRC 15275. NCBI lineage: Bacteria > Bacillati > Actinomycetota > Actinomycetes > Streptosporangiales > Thermomonosporaceae > Actinomadura > Actinomadura viridilutea. The sequence continues at coordinate 58,676 of NZ_BCQU01000019.1, forward strand.
TCTTTTCGACGACGTCGCCCTGCAGGCCGCGCTCGCCGAGGCGGCGGCCGACGGCGTCAAGGTCGGGTTCTCCACGTCCGGGCCTCGCCAGGCCGACACCGTGCGCAAGGCGATGGAACTGGAGGTGGCGGGGCAGCGATTGTTCAGCGCGGTGCAGTCGACGTGGAATCTGCTGGAGCCGTCGGCGGGCGACGCGTTGCGGGAGGCGCACGAGGCCGGCGCTCATGTGCTGGTGAAGGAGGGCATGGCCAACGGCAGGCTGGCCGTGCAGCCGCCGAAGGCGGTGGGTGAAGTCGCCGCCCGGCACGATGTGGGGGCGGACGCGGTGGCGCTGGCGGCGGTGCTGGCTCAGGAGTGGGCCGATACCGTGCTGTCGGGGGCCGTCAGTCCGGCACAGCTGAAGTCCAACCTGGCGGCGGTCACGGTTGCGCTTGAAGAAGAGGAACTGGCGGAGCTCATGGCGCTCGCCGTACCGCCGGAACAGTATTGGGCCGAGCGTTCCGCCTTGCCGTGGACGTGACGGCGCACGCCCCGGCGGAGATCAGCGGGGGAACGCGCGGTCCGGCGTGGCGCCCGCGGAGATTTCGAGCACGCCCGTCTCGGTCACCAGTGCGCTGATGAGCCGTGCCGGGGTGACGTCGAACGCCGGGTTGAAGGCGCGCGCGCCGTCGGGGGCGGCGCGTACGCCGTTCCAAGCGAGGATCTCCTCGGGTGCCCGTTCCTCGATGGGGATGTCGGCGCCCGATGCGGTGTCCAGGTCGACCGTGCTCCAGGGGGCGGCGACGACGAACGGTATGCCCGCCTCGGCGCACGCCAGGGCCACGCTCACGGTGCCGACCTTGTTGGCGGTGTCGCCGTTGGCGGCGATGCGGTCGGCGCCGACGACGGCCGCGTCGACCAGTCCGCGCAGGATGGTTCCGGGCGCGGCCCCGTCGGCCTGGACCAGGCACGGGATGCCTTCCTGCCGCAGTTCCCAGGCGGTGAGCCGTGAACCTTGCAGCAGGGGGCGGGTCTCGTCGGCGTAGACGAGCTCGATGCGGCCGCGGGCGTACAGTTCGCGGACGACTCCGAGAGCGGTGCCCCAGCCTGCGGTGGCGAGGGCTCCCGCGTTGCAATGGGTGAGGACGCGAAGGGGGCGGTCGGGTGTCCGCGCCAGGATCCAGTCCGCGCCGTGCCGTCCTATGGCGCGGTTGCCGCGGAGGTCCTCCTCCAGCAGTTCCCGGGCTTCGGCCACGACGACGTCCAGGCCCTTGGGCACGAGCGGCCGCACCCGGTCGACGCCCGCGGCGAGGTTGACGGCCGTGGGGCGGGCGTTCCTGATGCGATCGATGGCGGCGTCGCGGGTTGCGTCATCCCAGCCTTCCCGTTCGGCCTGGAGCATGGCGATGGCGACGCCGAACGCGCCGGCGACGCCCAGGGCGGGGGCCCCGCGCACCACCAGGCGCTGAATGGCGTCGACGAGCGCGTCGACGTCCTGTACGTGGAGGTGGGACAGGCGGTGCGGCAACACCGTCTGGTCGATCAGCCGCAACCCCTGCCCGGTCCATTCGACGGCCCTGACGTCATGACCATGACCCATGACGGCAGGATACGAAGGGCTTGAGCACCCAGGAATCCTCGCTGCTCCAGGCGTCGTTCCGCCGCTTCGTCGTTCTCTCCGCGTTCGAGATCATCCTCGGTGTCATGCCGGGCGACCTGCTCGGCGTGCGGGTCTGGGGATGCGCGCACGGTATGGACACGGGCACCGCCTCACGGCCGGCGCGGGGACGAGCAGCGATCGCCGCTGATACCGGCACGGGTGACCGGCCAGGGAAACGCGTCAGGCTCGGCGGTGTGAATCATGTCACTGGTATCGCAGCCATGGAATCGTGGAGGCGGCGGTCGTGCCATTCGCCCTGGTGGACCGTGCCCATGCCGCCCTCACCGCTTTCGGCTTCGAGAACGTACCGGCCGTCGGCCGCCGCGTTCCTCCGAGCCGGCACTCAAGAACCGAGGCCGCATGCCGTCCATGCGATCGCCCCGCTTCACCGTCGGTGCGGCGCGGCACAATGGCCGTCACTGCAGCGTCCCCACAGGGGCACCCGCCTGAGCGGACACGGTCCCTGGTGCGCACCATGGCAGGTCGGCGACAGCCGAGCCACGGTCAACGCGTGGTCAAGCCTGTGTCAAGCACGATCCTGGACGATCTAAAGGTCTCGTCAAATCTTCGCGTTGTGGCGTTTAACGCTCAAAGCGTTACTAATCTGGCACGTCGTCCGACCTTGTCGATCTCGGCATGGTCGGCGCGGCCATCCCGGGGTCCGGGTGCGGCCGTCGTCCACACTGTCCGGCGTCGCTTTCCGAGGAGGTCCTTCTTGTCGTGCGGTATGCGCCGGGGGCTGCCCGGAATGCGGCGCGGCGCCGTGGCGGCGGCGCTCGGGATGGCGCTGCTCACCGGGTGCACCGCGCAGCCCGCCACGCCGACCATGGTCGACAGCTCCGGCGCGGCGATCCGCGCCGCCGATCCGTCGGCGGTGCCCGGCCTCACCACGGCGACGCGCATCACGCGGGACGCCCGCCGCCGGATCTTCACCGGATATCCGCTGCTCCCCGGGGCCCCCGAGCTGACGAAGGCGCTGGCCGCCGCCGTGGACGCGGAGGTGGACCCGTTCCTCGCCGCGACCGCCCACACGCCGCCGTCCCCCACCGGGGACGTGCCGGAGCTCAACGTGCGATGGTCCCTGGCGGCCGCGTCGGGCGACGTGGCCGGGGTCCGTCTGGTGACGTCCCGAATCCTGGGGACGGCGGGCGGCGAGTCGCGCGTCACATTGTGGTACGACGGCGCCACCCGGACCGTGCGGCCGTCCACCGACCTCGTGGACGGGCCGCGCGCGCTCGCCACGCTGGCCCAGCGGATCCGGGAACGCCTGGGCGGCCAGGCCAACGCCGCACGGGTCCAGCCGTCCCCGCACCTGTTCACGTCCATCGGCTTCAACGCCGAGGGCAACCTGGTCGTGGAGTTCAGCGACTACACGGTCGCCCCCGGGACGGCCGGACGGGTGGCCGTGGCCCTGGACGACACGGACTTCGCGTCCCTGCTGTCGGATTTCGGGGAGCGCGCCCGCCAGGCCGCCGTCTCCTACCGGCCGAAGTTCACCGCGCCTCCGTTTCCGCCCGAGACTTCTGCGCCCGACACCGCCCCGTCGGACCGCGCCGAGGGCCCGGCGGCTCGGCACGTCGACTGCCGTCGGGCCAAGTGCGTGGCGCTGACGTTCGACGGCGGTCCCGGTCCCGACACGGCGCGGCTGCTGGACGCGCTCGCCGCCCGCGGGGCGCGCGCCACGTTCTTCGTGGTCGGCGCGAACGCGACCGTCCACCGGGACGTGCTGCGCCGCGCGGCCGCCGAGGGCCACGAGATCGGCAACCACACGCAGCACCATCGGGACCTCACTCGCCTGCCCGCCCTGCAGGTCAACACCGAGGTGCAGCGCACGCAGCAGGTCGTCCGCGACGCCGTGGGGCGGGCGCCGACGCTGCTGCGGCCCCCGTACGGCGCCACGGACGGCACGGTGGGGCAGATCGCCGGTTCCTTCGGGCTGGTGCAGGCGCTGTGGAACGCCGACGTCCACGACGACACCGGCGGGGACGCGCGGGCGATCGCGGACCGGACCGTGTCGATGGCCCGTCCGGGCGCCGTGCTGCTCCTGCACGACGTGCGCCGCCCCACGGTGGACGCCGTCCCGCGCGTCCTGGACCGTCTGTCCCGGCAGGGCTACACGTTCGTGACCGTCTCCGAGCTCCTGGCCGGGGCGCGCGTGCCCGCGGGCGGGGTGTTCCAAGGGCTGTCCAACGGGCGCTGAGCGGCCCGCCGGATCACACGGTGATCATGTCGAGGCGGCGGAGGATGACGCCCTCCCGCAGCGCCCAGGGGCAGATCTCCAGCTCCGGCAGGCCGAACAGGTCCATGGCGGCGTCGGCGACGACCGCGCCGGCGGGGAGCTGCGGCGCGCGGCGCGCGGACACGCCGGGCAGCCGGGTGCGCTCCTCGGCGGTCATGCGGGCCAGCTTCTCGGCCCATTCGACCAGTTCCTGGTGGCGCAGCACCCGCTTGACGTAGGGGCCCTCGGACGTGGGCGCGGCCCCGGTGATGCGCGCCAGCTGCTTGAACGTCTTGGAGGTGGCCACGGCGTGGTCCGGCGGTCCGAACCGCGCCACCTCTCCCACGCGGCGGGCGATCTCGGCGCGGACGTGGCGGCGCAGCGCCCGCAGCTCGTCGGGCGGCGGCGGGTCGGCGGACAGGCGGTCGCGGGTCAGCCGCCCGGCGCCCAGCGGCAGCGAGATCGCCACGTCGGGGTCCTCGTCGATGCCGGCCGCGATCTCCAGCGAGCCGCCGCCGATGTCGACCACCAGCAGGCGGCCGGAGGACCAGCCGAACCAGCGCCGCACCGCAAGGAACGTCAGCCGCGCCTCGTCCGCGCCGGACAGCGCGCGGACGTCCACGCCGGTCCGCTCGCGGATCCGGGCGAGCACCTCCTCCCCGTTGGCGGCGTCGCGCACGGCGGACGTGGCGAAGGCGACCAGGTCCTCCACGCCCTTGTCCTCGGCGATCCGGATCGCCTCGTCGACGAACTGCCGCAGCAGGCGCTCGCCCTTGTCCGACAGCCGGTCGTCCTCCAGGTGGGCGGCGAGCTGCAGTTCCTCCTTGTGGGAGAAGGCGGGCAGGGGACGCGCCCCCTGGTGGGCGTCGACCACCAGGAGGTGCACCGTGTTCGACCCCACGTCCAATACGCCTAGTCGCATGGCCATGACGCTATCGGACCGCCCCGTCGTGTGATCGCGGGGATCGGACGTCGCCGCCGTGGCACCGCCGGGCGGCGCGCCGTCGACTACCGTGACCGGTGTGAGCGAGGAAGGCGGTGCGCAGCGGCGCTGGCGGGTGCCTCCGGCGCACGCGGCGGTCAAGGCGGCGGCCGCCGCCGTGCTGGCGGCCATGGCCGCCGTGTCGGCCGAGGACCGGCAGTTCCTGCTGCTGGCGGGGATCGCCGCGGTGGGACTGGCAGCGCTGGCGCTGCGCGACGTCCTGGCGCCGGTGCGCGTCGCGGCCGACGCCGACGGCGTCACCGTGGTGCGCGGGTACGCCGGGCGACGCCGCCTGGCCTGGTCCGACGTGACCGCCGTCCGGGTGGACGAGCGGCGGCGGCTGCTGACGCACACCCGGCTGCTGGAGATCGAGACCGCCGACGACCTGTTCCTGTTCAGCTTCTTCGACCTCGGAGCCGACGTGCGCGACGTGGCGGCCGAGCTGGAACGGCTCCGCGGCCGCACCGCATCCCGCAACGATGGTTAGGCTTACCTAAGAACGGCTCGGTACACGGCGACGAGCGAGAGGCCGGGACGCGATGCGGGACTCCTTCCTGGGCATGCCGCTGTGGGCGGCGGTCGTCGCCTCCGTGCTGATCATCTTCGCGCGCGGCCAGGCGTACTACTGGATCGGCCGCGGGGTGGGTCCGCGGGTCTACGCGTCGCGTGCGGGGCGGCGCATCGGCGAACGGCGGCTGCGCCGCGTCGAGCGGCTGGTCGCCCGGCGCGGAGCGGTGGCGGTGTTCGCGGCGCACTGGGTCGCGGGGCTCCGGCACGCCATCCCCGTCTGCGCGGGCGTGACCCGCATGCCGATCCCCCGCTACCTGCTGGCCTCGGCGCTGGGGTCGCTGCTGTGGACGCCGCCGTGGGTGGTCGGCGGGTACGCGGTCGTCTGGGGCTGGCTGAAGTTCTTCGGGCGCTCGCCGCTGGCGGTGGCGGGGCTGGTGGCCGCGGTCGCCGTCGTCGTGGGCGTGTGGGCGGCAGTCCGGCGGCGCCGCCGCGGCTCCGGCGCGGACGGCGGTGCGAACGCGGACGCGGACGCCGGTCAGAGCGGCAGTTCGTCGTCCGCCGTGGGATAGGAGCTTTGGGCGCCCGATTCCCGCACGGCCGCCGCCCCTACCCGGGTCGCGTAACGGACGGCGTCCTTCAGGGGGTCGCCGTGGGCAAGGCGCAGGCACAGCGCGGCGGTGAAGGCGTCCCCCGCTCCTGTGGTGTCCACGACCTCCACCTTGGGGGCGGCGACGGCGATGGTGCCCGACGCGTCCGCCGCCAAGGCGCCGTCCCCGCCGAGTGTGACGACCACCGAACGGGGGCCGCGTTCCAGGAGCGCCTCGGCCACCGCGGACGGCGTCCGGCGTTCGGCTTCGGCGCCGGTCCGGCCCTCCCGTCCCAGCAGGAACGCCGCCTCGTGCTCGTTCACCACCAGCGGGTCGCACAGGGCCAGCAGTTCGCCGGGCACGGGGGCGGGCGGCGACAGGTTGAGCACGACGCGCGCCCCGGCGTCGCAGGCCGCCCGGGCCGCGGCCAGCACGGTCGGTACGGGCACCTCGAGCTGGAACGACACGACGGCCGCCGAGGCGATCATCTCGCGGGCGCGGGCGACGTCGTCCGGGGTGAGGCGGGCGTTGGCGCCGGGCGACACGATGATGCTGTTGTCGCCGTCCGGCCCGACGGTGATGAGCGCGACGCCGGACGGCCCCTCCGTGACCAGCAGGTGCCCCAGGTCCACTCCGGCCTCGGCGAGCGCGTCCCGCAGGAGCCCGCCGTGCCCGTCGCCGCCGATCCGGGCCAGGATGCCGACCCGTCCGCCGAGGCGGGCGGCCGCCACGGCCTGGTTGGCGCCCTTGCCGCCCGGATAGGTGGCCAGGTCGGAGCCGAGCACGGTCTCGCCGGGCGCCGGCCGCCGTTCGACGCCGACGACCAGGTCCGCGTTGACCGACCCCACCACGACGACGTCGAACTTCTTCGGCACCCGTCCCTCCTCGCGACCGCGCCGCACACCGGTGGGGTCAAGCTTGCCACCGTTTGTCACGCCTCGGGGTCGCAAGGCCGCAGGGCCGCCAGGTCGACGACCTCGGCCAGTTCCTCGACGGTCGCGTAGTAGCCGCGGCCAACGCAGGCGCCGCCGTCGGTGACCAGGAACGCGCCTTGTACTTCGGCGGGGATCCCGACGGCGTCCGCCCATACCCGGTGGGCGCCGTTCAGCCGGACGGCGGCGACACGCAACCCGCCGGGTCCCACCCAGCAGGCGCGTTCGACGTGCCCCCGATCCGCCCCCATGCGCCAACATTACGTTCTGCGCTTATTCGACTACACGTCGGGGTCGTCGGGTGCGCGAATACGCCGTGCCCGCCGACTGGTGCGGTCGGCGGGCACGGCGGTGATGGGTCTCAGCCCATCGCGTCGAACGTGGCGGGGTCCGGGCCGAAACGGGTGCCCTTGTCGAGGGCGGCGATCGCGGCCTTGTCCTCGTCGGTCAGCTCGAAGCCGAACACGTCGAAGTTCTCGGCGATGCGCGACGGGGTCACCGACTTGGGGATGACCACGTTGCCCAGCTCCAGGTGCCAGCGCAGCACCAGCTGCGCGGGGGTCTTGCCGTGCTCGGCCGCCAGGCGGCCGAGCTCCGGGTCGTCCAGCAGGCCCTTGCCCTGGCCGAGCGGGCTCCACGCCTCGGTGAGGATGCCGTGCTCGGCGTGGAAGGCGCGCATCTCCTCCTGCTGGAGGTACGGGTGCAGCTCGATCTGGTTGAGGACGGGCACCACCTCGGTCTCGTCCATCAGCCGGGTGAGCGTCTCCACCGTGAAGTTGGACACGCCGATGGCGCGGACGCGGCCGTCCTTGTACAGCTTCTCGAACGCCCGCCAGGTGTCGAGGTACCGGTCGCGAGCGGGCATCGGCCAGTGGATGAGGTACAGGTCCAGGTACTCCAGGCCGAGCCGCTCCATGCTGGCGTCGAAGGCGCGCAGCGTCGAGTCGTACCCCTGCTCGGAGTTCCACAGCTTGGTGGTGACGAACACCTCCTCGCGCGGGACGCCCGAGGCGCGCAGGGCGCGGCCCGTGCCCTCCTCGTTGCCGTAGATCGCCGCGGTGTCGACGCTGCGGTAGCCGGTGTCCAGGGCGATCTTCACCACCCGCTCGGCCTCGGCGTCGGGGACCCGCCACACGCCGTAGCCGAGCTGCGGCATGGTGACGCCGTTGTTGAACGTGACGTTGGGAACGGTCACGAAACCCCCTGCGTGAAAACCTCGTGTTGATCACATACCGGCATATCAGATCTCCCGCCGCGGCCGGGAATCCGGGTCCCGGCCGCGGGGGCCCGCGGCCGGGTCACAGGGGCGCCACGTCGTAGGCGACCTTGTGCTCGTCGAGGTCGCGCAGGGCCTCGGGGGACGCCCCGGCGTCCACGATGACCCGTTCGAACCGGCTCAGCGGCGCCACCCGGTGCAGCGCCGTGCGGCCCAGCTTGGTGTGGTCGAGCAGCAGCACGTTGCGGGCCGCCGACGCGAGCATCGCCCGCTTCACCGACACGATGTGCTGCTCCTGGTGGAAGGCGTAGCCCGCCGACACCGCCGAGGTCGACACGAAGCACAGGTCCACGCTGAGCGACTCGATCGCCTCCACGCAGGACACGCCGAGGAACGAGTCGTGCATGGCGTCGTAGTCGCCGCCCAGCGCCATCAGCCGGATCCCGCGGAACCGCGCCAGCAGGTTCAGCCCCTCCAGGAAGTTGGTGACCACCGTCAGCGGCGTCACCTCCGACAGCCGCGCCGCCAGCGCCAGCGTGGTGGTGGAGTCGTCCAGCATCACCGCCATGCCCGGCTCGATCAGCCGCACGGCGTGCGCGGCGATCGCCTCCTTCTCCGCCCGCATCGACTTGCGGCGGAAGGCGACGTTGCTCTCGAACACCCCCGACGGCTGCGCGGTGACCCCGCCGCGGAACTTGCGGACCACCCCCTGGCGTTCCAGCTCGTCCAGGTCGCGGTGGATCGTCATCAGGCTGACGCCGAACCGCTCGGCCAGGTCGGCGGCCGACGCCGACCCCTCCGCCAGCACGTGCTCGGCGATCAGCCGCTGCCGTTCCGCCGGCCCCTGCGACCGCCGCCCGGCGGTGTCGCCCCGGCCCGGCCGCGCGCCGCTCTCCCCTTTCTCCATGGCAACCATCCTCGCGTCTGCGGCGGCCTATGCGCGCCCCGCCGTGCGCCCCGCCGGCCCGCGTCGCCGCCGTCGGCGGCGCCCGGCCGGCGCGTTCAGCGACGTGGAGGCGACCAGCAGCAGGCCGAGGGCGAGCAGCTGGAAGCGCGCGCCCGCCGATCCCTCGAAGTACAGCAGGATCCCGGCGTTGAGCCACACCACGAGCAGCGCCGCGAGGACCACGCCGCCGACCCGGCCGGCGCCGCCGGTGATGGCCACCCCGCCGAGCACCGCGATGGTGATCGCGGGCAGGGCCATGCCGTTGCCGACGGTCCCCGCGTCGGGACGCGCCGAGGCGAACTGGCCGACCGTCACGATCGCCGCCGCCCCCGACAGCAGCCCGGCCAGCGCGAACGCGCGGAACCGCGTCCCGCTCACCGACACCGCCGCGTACCGCGCCGCGGTCTCGTTCGTGCCGACCGCGTACAGGCGGCGTCCGAACGCGGTGCGGTTGAGCAGCAGCCACACCAGCGCGACGCACGGGATCAGGAACGTGAAGAACTGCTCGGGCACCGGCGGCAGCCCGAACGGCAGGTCGACCATGCTGGTCAGCTCGTGCAGGTCCTGGATCGGCTTGGTGGAGATCGGCGCGTTGTCGTTGCTGACCAGCGCCAGCGAGCTGTAGGCGTAGCCGGTGGCCAGCGTGGCGATCAGCGACGGGAAGCCGAGCACGGCCACCAGGAACCCGTTGACCGCGCCGAGCGCCGTCCCGAACGCCAGCGCCGCGGCCAGGGACGGCCACAGCGGCCACCCCCACTCGCCCACCATGAACCCGAACGCCATGCCGGTCAGGCTCACCATCGCCCCGACCGACAGGTCGATGCCGCCCCGCCCGGACAGGATGACCAGCGTCTCGGCCAGCGCCAGGACGCACAGCGGCACGAACGACTCCAGGGCCGCCGCCATGTACGCGGCGTCGTAGGGGCCGAGCAGGTACCCGCCCCTGTCGAGCACCTGCATCCAGGCGACCAGCACGACCAGCAGCAGGCACAGCAGCGCCACCCGGTCGTGCAGCAGCAGCCGGCCCAGCCGGGCGGGGAGGGAGGGCCGCTTCACGGCCTGCCCGTCGCGGGTCGTCTCTTCCGCCGTCGTCGTCACAGGGACCGCCTCCGGCGCTCGCGCAGCAGGTCGGATCCGACCGCCACGAGGATGAACACTCCGATGAACAGCGAGGTCAGCTCGTTCGGCCAGCCGAGGAGGGTGACCGCGCTGGTGACGGTGCCGACCAGCAGCGCGCCCAGCACGGTGCCGAGCACGGTGCCGCGGCCGCCCTGGATGCTCGTGCCGCCGATCACCACGGCGGCGATGACCTGCAGCTCCATGCCGGTCCCGGCGCTCTGCGCCACCAGCCCGCCGCCGCCGATCACGCAGCAGGCGGCCAGTCCGGCCAGCAGCCCGGTGAGGGCGTAGACGCCGAGGAGCCGGCGGGTCACGCGGACCCCGGCCAGCCGCGCCGCCTCCGCGTCGCCGCCGATCGCGTACAGGTGCCGTCCGGTCGGGACGTGCCGCATGTACGCCCACATCAGCGCGGCCAGCGCGACCGCCAGCACCCAGGAGTGCGGCAGCCCGAGGGTGCGGCCCTCCGCGCCGCCGCCGAGCGGGCCGAGGGTGCCGGGCACCCCGGCCACCTCCCGCCCGTCGAAGATCTCCAGCGCGACGAACCGGTACAGGTTGAGCGTGCCGAACGTGATGATGATCGGGTGCACGCGCAGGTAGGCCACCAGCGCCCCGTTGACCAGGCCGAGCAGCGCGCCGATCAGCAGGGCCAGCCCGACCGCGGGCGCGAACGCCAGCCCGCCGTCGCGCAGCTGCCGCGCCACGATCACCATGACCACGGCCATGGCGCTGCCGACGGACACGTCGATGCCCGCGGTGACGATGACGGCCGTCATCCCCACCCCGATGATCGTCACGGGGGCCACCGTGGCGAGGATGTTCTGCAGGTTGGACGCGGTGAAGAAGGTGTCGACCGACAGGCCCAGCGCCGCCCACAGCAGCGCGATCACGCCGATGAGCACCGCCTCCTGGCCCTCGATCGCCCCCGCCGCGGGTCGCCGCGCCAGGGGCCGCGCGAGCGCGGTCATCGCTCCTCTCCCGTCTCCTCGTCCGCCCGGGGCGCGTCGTCGCCCGCGGCGGCGGCCAGGACGTCGGCCTGCGCGGCGCCGCGCGGGAACTCGGCGGCGATCCGCCCGCCCCGCACCACCAGGACGCGGTCGGCGAGCCGGATCGTCTCGGGCAGGTCGCTGGACGCCACGAGCACGGCGCTTCCCTCGTCGGCCAGGCCGAGCACCAGGTCGTGGATCTCGTCCTTGGCGCCGACGTCCACGCCCTGGGTGGGCTCCTCCAGCACCAGCACCGGGGGGCGTTGCACCAGCTGCCGGGCGAGCACCACCTTCTGCTGGTTGCCGCCGGACAGCGTGCCGACCGGCGTCGCCGGGCCGGGCGCCTTGATGCGCAGGCGGTCGATGAACCCGGACGCGACGGCGCGTTCGCGGGCCCGGTCCACCCACACGCGGGCGCGGCTCAGCGCCGGCAGGTGGCCGACGGAGATGTTGAAGCCGATGCTCTTGGACGCGAACACGCCCTGCGCCTTGCGGTCGCCGGGCAGCATCGCCACGCCCGCGGCGACCGCGTCGGCGGGGGTGCGCGGGCGGACCTCCCGCCCGGCCACGCGCAGCACGCCCCCGTCCGGCGGGTCGATCCCGTACAGGGCGCGCGCGATCGCCCCCGTCCCGGATCCGACCAGTCCGAACAGCGCGACCACCTCCCCGGCGCGCACCTGGAAGGACACGTCCTGGAAGGCGCCGCGCCGCGACAGTCCCGCCGCCTCCAGCACGGCCGGGCCGTCCGGCACGGGCCGCCGCCGCGACGCGCCGACCGGCGCGTGCCCGACCATCAGCCGGGCGATCTCGCGGATGGTCAGCTCGGCGGTCGGGCGCGTGGCGACGCGCAGGCCGTCGCGCAGCACGGTGACGCGGTCGGAGATGACGGTCAGCTCGTCCAGGCGGTGGCTGATGTAGACGACGCCGACGCCGTGCGCGCGCAGCGAGCGCAGCACGTCGAACAGCACCTCGATCTCGCGGTCGGTGAGGATGGCCGACGGCTCGTCGAGGATCAGCAGCCTCGCCTCGTGCGCGAACGCCTTGGCGATCGACACCAGCTGCCGCCGCGCCACCGGCAGGTCGGCGACGCGCACGTCGGCCAGGCCGGGGTCGAGGCCGAGCCTGCGCAGCAGCTCCTCGGCGCGACGGCGCTGCGCGGCGCGGTCGACCAGGCCGCGGCGGCGCAGCTCCCGGCCGAGGAAGATGTTCTCCGCGACCGGCAGCTCGCCGAACAGCTGCGGCTCCTGGTAGACGGTGGCGATGCCGGCCTCGAACGCCGCGGCGGTGCTGCCGCCCGGCAGGACGCGCCCGGCCATCTCCACGGTGCCCGCGTCGGCGGCCTCCGCCCCCGAGATGATCTTGATGAGGGTGGACTTGCCCGCGCCGTTCTCGCCGACCAGCGCGTGCACCTCGCCCGCGCGCACCTCGAAGTCGACGCCGCGCAGCGCCTGCACGCCGCCGTAGCTGCGCCGGACGCCGGCCAGCCGCAGCAGCGGCCGCTCGTCGCCCTCGGTCTCCCGCTCCACTTGCCGGACCTCTTGGTAGTCGTATCAGTAGTCGTAGTCGCCGGCGTTGTCCTTGGTGATCCGCAGCGGGTCGCCGAGGAGCAGCATCTTCTGGTCGGGGAAGTACTTCACGGCGGTCAGCTTGTCGTTGACCTTGTTCGCGGCCTGCAGCCGGGCGCCCTTCTTCAGCTGGACGCCCGCCCACACCGTGAGGTAGCCGAGCTGCTCGACGTCCCACAGGATGGCGGCGCTGGACGAGCCGTCCTCCAGGTACTGCTTCATCGACGCCGGGGTGCCGACGCCGACGGTGAACACCTTGCCGATCTTGCCGGTCTCGCGGACGGCCTTGGCGACGCCGGGCGCCGAGGTGGTGCACTCGCCGACCAGGCCGGTCAGGTCGGGGTGGGCGTTCATCAGGTCCTTGGCCATGGAGGTGGCCTTGGCCTCGTCCTCGCCCGCGTAGACGACGTCGACGATCTCGGCGTCCGGGTACTTCTCGGCGGTGTATTTGCGCTGCACCGCGATCCAGGAGTTGAGGTTCCCGGCGGTCTGCCCGCACGAGACGATGGCGTACTTGCCCTTGCCGCCCATCTTCTCCATGAGCGCGTCGGTGACGGCGTGCCCGATGCCTTCGGCGGTGGCCTGGTTGACGAACAGCTCCCGCACCGAGTTGGGCGCGTCGGTGTCGGACGTCATGACCTTGATGCCGCGGGACTGGGCGTCCTTGAGGATCGGCGCCATCGAGTCGGGGTCGTTGGGCGCCACCACCAGCACGTCGACCCGCTGCTGGATCAGCGACTTGACCACCTCGGTCTGCGCGCCCGGGTCGGCCGTGGCGGGGCCCTTGTAGATCCACTCCACGCCGAGGTCGGCGGCGGCCTTGCGCCCGCCGGTGTTCATGGCCTCGAAGTAGGGGATGCCCTGCAGCTTCGGCACGAACGCCACCGTGACCTCGCCGTCGCCCGAGCCCCCGGAGGCGCCGTCCTTCTTGCTGCACCCGGCGAGGCCCGCCGCCGCGGTCAGAGCGAGCGCGACACCGACGGTGACCGTCCTGATCAGCCGCATCATGATCTCCTTTCGTCGGCCAACGCCGCCTCTTGGTCGGCCGCCGCGTATTCCCTCAGGCGGCCGTACAGGTCCGACCAGCGGTCCGGGTCGGACGGCTCGACCTCGCCCGTGCGCGCGGCGGCCCGCACCGCCGCGCGCGCCTCGTCCAGGCCGGACAGCTCCCCCAGCGCCATCAGCTGCACCAGCACGTTGCCGAGCGCGGTCGCCTCGACCGGGCCGGTGACGACCGGCAGCCCGGTCGCGTCGGCGGTGAGCCGGTTGAGCAGCGTGTTGCGCGAGCCGCCGCCGACGATGTGCACGGCGGGCACGGGACGCCCGGTGACCCGGGCGATGTCGTCGAACGCGGCCCGGTAGCCCAGCGCCAGGCTGTCGAGCACGCACCGCACGACCTCGCCCGGCCCGTCGGGGACCGGCTGGCCGGTGCGGCGGCAGTAGTCGCGGATGCGGGCGGGCATGTCGCCCGGCTGCACGAACCCGGGGTGGTCGGGGTTGACCACGCCGGCGGAGGGAGGGGCCGACTCGGCCAGCCGCACCAGGTCGTCGTAGCTGTACCGGCGTCCCTCGCGCTCCCATTGGCGGCGGCACTCCTGCAGGAGCCACAGGCCCATGCAGTTGCGCAGCAGCCGGACGGTGCCGCGCACGCCGCCCTCGTTGGTCAGGTTGGCCGTGCGCGCAGCCTCGGTGACGACCGCGGCGCCGGTCTCCACCCCGACCAGCGACCAGGTGCCGGAGGAGACGTATCCGGCGTCCGGGTGGACGAACGGGACGCTCACGACGGCGCTGGCGGTGTCGTGCGCCCCGGGGACGATCACGCGGGCGCCGGCGTAGGCGGGATGGTCGAGCGCGGCGGGCAGCACCGGGCCGAGATCGGTGCCCGCGTCCACCACCTCGGGCAGCATGTGGGTCGGCACGCCCAGGTCGTCCAGCAGGCCGGTCGCCCAGGCGCGGCGCGTGATGTCGTAGGCGCCGGTGGTGCTGACCGCGGTGTGCTCGCTGACGGTCGCGCCCGACAGCCGGTGGTGGAACAGGTCGGCCATCATCAGCAGCGTCGCCGCGTCCCGCAGGGTCCCGCCGTCGGCCTCGGCCATGAGCTGGTAGACGGTGTTGACCTCCATCAGCTGGGTGCCGGTCTCGGCGTACAGGCGTTCGGCGCCGACGCGGCGCACGGCCTCGGCGAGCACGCCCCGAGTGCGGGGGTCGCGATAGCTGACGGGGTCGGCCAGCGGCTCTCCGCCTGCGTCGAGGAGGCCGTAGTCCAGGCCCCAGCTGTCCACGCCGACCGCGTCGACGCGGCCGGCCAGGTCGCCCGCCTTCGCCAGGCCCGTGCGCACCTGCGACCACAGGTGCTCCAGGTCCCAGCGCAGCAGGCCGCCGACGCGGCGCGGCCCGTTGGGGAAGCGGTGCACCTCGGTGAGTTCGACGCGGGTGCCGTCGAACCTTCCGAGGACCACGCGGCCGCTCTCGGCGCCGAGGTCGGCGGCGACGACGGCGCGGGGACGCCCGCTCATGTGCCCTCCAGCAGATAACACCCGAGGTGATGGAGTTCACAGGAGCCTGTAACACGAAGATCCACAGCGTCAAGGGTCTGTTACGGATTTGTGAATCTCACCGGGACGTCGCGGCAACATCCCAGCCGAGAGCACTGTCGCCGGTCCTCGCCGACCGACGGTCGATCCCCCTGGACGACGCGCCTTCCACCGGCCCGCTTGCCGTCTTAACGCTCAACATCTATAACTTCACAAGACGAACCGCGATCTGACGGGCGCGCCGTTCCCCTCGTTGTCGGTGCGCGGACCCGCCGCGGCCCGCGCACCGACCGACGGCCGCACGAACCCCCGGGGGCGCCGCACGAGCGCGGAACGGCTGCGTGGAACGTTGCACGACACCGTACGCTCGGTTCGTCGAGGCCAGGGAACCAGGCGGCGGGTCGGCCGGGGCCGCCGCGCGAGAACGACGGGACGACCACGTGACAACGCTCTTCGTAGCCCGGCACGGCGAGACGGTGTGGCACGCCGAGAACCGGTACGCGGGCGTCAGCGACGTCGCGCTCAGCGACACCGGCCGCCGCCAGGCCGAGGCGCTCGGCCGCTGGGCCGAGCGCGCCGGGATCGAGGCGCTGTGGGCCTCCCCGCTCGGCCGCGCCCGCGCCACCGCCGCCCCGGCCGCGGCCGCCCTCGGCCTGCCCCTCACCGTGGACGCCGACCTGGCCGAGGTCGACTTCGGCTCCGCCGAGGGCCGCACCCTGTCCGAACTGCCTCCCGACCAGGTCGCCGCGTTCCGCGCCGACCCGGTGAACACCCCGTTCCCCGGCGCCGAGGACCCTCGCGAGGCCGCCGCCCGCGGCGCCGCCGCCCTGCGCCGCGTCGCCGCCGCGCATCCCGGGGCGCGGGTCCTGGTCGTCGCGCACAACACCCTGATGCGGCTCGCCCTCTGCGAACTGCTCGGCATCCCGCTGCCGCGCTACCGCCGCGTGTTCCCGCGGGTGCGCAACTGCGCCGTCACCGAGCTGGAGGTCGACGGCGCGGACGTCGGCCTGATCGCCTACAACGTGCCGACCTGAGCGCGGGGTCCGCGCACGGCAACGGCCGGCCGCCCCGTCCCGTGTGTCGCCTTCCAGGCGCCGCTTGGGGCGGAGACCCTCCGGCGCGGGCATCGGCGCGGCCGCAACGGAGCACCACGCCGGGAGCGATCCAGCCGCAGGACCGTGTGCGGAACGCCTTCTCGCACACGGTTCCGTCGTCTGTCGCGCGGCGGGACGGGCCCCACCAGCAAGGTGAGCTAGCTGTCACCATCGGGTCATGTCGGGGCGCCCGACGGCGTCGCGCACCGGCACGGACCCGGTCCCAAATCCCGCGGAGAAGCGCCCAATATCGGCAGCGGTGCGTCGCCATGCGGTGCGCGGCGCCGACGGAAACCTCAAGGTCGGGGCGCCGCGCGGCGGCCGGCGGCGGGACGGCGCCGGCGGGCGGCCCACAACGGGCGACCGGATTGGGCCCATATCGGGCACCCGTCGGCGAGCCGCGTTTAGCGCCCCTTTCTCCGCAGGCGAATCTGCAATTTGCAGTGCAGAAAACAGTGCACCCTAATGGCCCACTACCGGGGCCGTGACAGCCAGTGAGGAGGCGGGTATCTTCCATCCGACGCCGATCACGCCCAATCCGAAGCCCCGCAGCAAAGGAGAGGAACGCGATGAACGGATCGGAAATTATTTCTCGCGACGAGCTTCAAATGTGGCTTGTTGACCGGATCGCGTTCTATCTGGACCGGCCGCCCGATGACATCGACCCCACGGTGGAACTGGCCCGGTACGGCGTGGACTCGGTGTACGCGCTCAGCATCGTCAGCGACATCGAGGACCGGCTGCAGGTGGAGGTCGACGTGGCCGAGGCCCGCCGCCGCGGGACCGTCGCGTCGCTCACCGACTACCTGCTCGAACTCGTCGCGTGATGGCCGCCGGACCCGGCGCCGCGCCCTGGCGCCTGGTGGTGTTCGGCGACAGCGTCGCGGAGGGGCGGGACGACCCGGACCCGGCCGGCGGCTGGATCGGCTGGGCGGGACGGCTCGCCGACCTGCTGGGACTCCCCCGCGACCGCGTCGCCAACTTCGGGCGGCCGGAGGCCACCATCGCGCGGGTGGCCGCCGAGCAGCTTCCCGCCGCGCGGTCGGCGCGCCCGGGGCTGGTCGTGCTCAACTGCGGGATGAACGACGCGATCGGGGGCTTCGACGAGACGGACGCCGCGCACCGCATCGGGGAGGTGCTGGGCTGGGCGCGGCGGGCGGGGGCGGTCGCGATCGCGGCGCCGGTGCCCTGCCCGCCGTTACTGGAACGGGTTCCCATGTCGGCGTTCCGCAGGAAGCGGACCCGGCAGAGAATTGACGCCTTCAACGAGGAGCTCCGACGCGCCGCCGGAAAACGGGGAATGAGGTTCATTCCGCCGGAAGCGCTGCCCCGGGTGAACGATCCGGAGCTGTGGAGCGCGGACGGAATCCATCTCAATCCGGCGGGGCACGCCTATGTGGCGGAGGTGATCGCGCCCATCGCCGAGGAACTGCTGGGCGAACGGACGCCCGGCACACCGGTGCACCGCACCAGAATGGGGTGGAGATGACGAAAAGTTCTTTCTTGTCCGGCCCGGATCACCGTTTCTTTTCGCACCTGGCCGACATTTGGCGGACGGCGGCGGCGGTGCCGCTCGCGCCGGTGCTGCTCGTCCAGGCGCGGCGCACGGCCCGCGGCACGCCGCGGCTCGCCCCCGCGACCGGCGCCGAGCACGGCGTCGCGGGCTCCGGCGCGCCCGCCTTCCGGCTGCTGGTGATCGGCGACTCCACCGCCGTGGGCGTGGGGGCGTCGGCGCACGCCGAGGCGCTGCCCGGCTTCCTGGCCGCGGCGCTGCGCGAACGGCTCGGCCGGAGCGTGGCCTGGTCGGTCGCCGGACGCAGCGGGGCGACGGCCCGCCGGGTGGTCACCGACCTGGTGCCCGCGCTGAACGGCACCGCCCCCGATCTGGTGGTGGTCACCGTCGGGATCAACGACCTGATCCGGCGGCGCCCGCTGCGGGCCTGGGCCGACGACCTGGCCGCCCTCATCACCGGGGTGCGCGGCGCGTACCGCGACGCGACGGTGCTGCTCGCGGGGATGCCGCCGGTGCACCGGTTCCCGGCGCTGCCGCAGCCGCTGCGGCTGGTGGTCGGCGCCCGGGCGCGCGCCATGGACCGGATCATG
Organism: Actinomadura rubrobrunea NBRC 15275; assembly: GCF_001552235.1. Classification (NCBI taxonomy): domain Bacteria; kingdom Bacillati; phylum Actinomycetota; class Actinomycetes; order Streptosporangiales; family Thermomonosporaceae; genus Actinomadura; species Actinomadura viridilutea. The sequence goes on from NZ_BCQU01000019.1 coordinate 77,104, forward strand.
CGGGAGGCGGCCCGCGCGCACGGCGCCGTCCACGCGCCCATGGACGAGGCCATGGCGCGCGACCGGAGGCTGTTCGCCTCCGACGGCTTCCACCCCTCCCCCGCCGGCTACCGGGCGTGGGCCGACGACCTCGCCCGGGCCGCGGCGCCCCACGTCCCGGCGGGCGCCCTGGCGCAGGGGCGGCCGTCGTGAGGGGGACGTTCCGGGCGGCGGTGGAGGCGCGCGACCTCGCCGCGATCGCTCGGACCCTGGATCCGGACATCGAGCTCCACAGCCCGGTGGTCGTGCGGCCCTACCGGGGCCGGGACGCGGTCGTCCGGCTGCTGCGCGTCCTCATGGAGATCTTCGAGGACTTCCACTACATCGACGAGCTGGTGAGCATCGCCCCGTCCGCTCCGGACGGTCCGCCGCCGGGCCACGCGCTGATCTTCCGCGCGCGCGCCGGGGGCACCCGCGTGCAGGGCGTGGACCTGCTGAGGTTCGGCGACGACGGTCTGGTCACCGAGCTGACGGTGATGGTGCGGCCGCTGCCCGCGGCGATGACCTTGGCCCGGCTGGTCGGCCGACGGCTGGAGCGGCCCGCGGCGTCCGCCCGCTGACCGCGCGGCGGCCCCGAACGCGATGGACCCGCACGAGGGGGTCGGATTCATGGACAGACAGACGCACACGCCCACGCACCCCGTCCAGGCGCGGCTGTCCCCGGCGCACGGGATCGCCGCCGACCTGGACGCCTACCTGGGCGACCCGATGGACGACGAGTCCGGGCCGTTCTCCTACAAGGCCATCGTCGAGGCCGAGGAGCGCGACGAGCTGCCCCCCGGCGCGGTCGAGGCGGTCCGGGCCTGGGGCTTCCCCGCCTACCTGGTCCCGCGCCACCTCGGCGGACGCCTCACGTCCCTGGAGGAGCTGTTCCTGGTCACTCGCGCCGTCTCCCGGCGGAGCGTCACGGTGGCGGTGATGTACGGCTCGGGGCTGCTGGCGGTCAACCCGGTGTGGCTCTGGGGCGACCCCCGGCAGCAGAAGACCGTCGCCGAGGGAGTGCTGCGCGGCGACCTGGCCTGCTTCGGCGTCTCCGAGGCCGACCACGGCAGCGACGTCACGGCGTGCGAGGCCCGCGCCGAGGCCGACGGGGACGGCCTGGTCCTCACCGGCGTCAAATGGCCGGTCGGCAACGCCACGCGCGGGCGGTTCGTCACCGCCTACGCCAAGACGGCCCCGCGCGACTTCTCCCTGCTGCTGGTCGACAAGGAGGAGCTGGACCCGGCGAGCTGGTCGGCGCTGCCGCCGGTCCGGACGGTGGGCCTGCGCGGCCACGACCTGAGCGGCGTGGAGTTCGCCGGGGCGCGGCTGCCCGCCGGATGCGTCATCGGCCGGCCCGGCGCCGGGCTCGTCCAGACGCTCAAGACGCTGCAGATCACCCGCACCGCCATCGCGGCGCTGTCGCTCGGCACCATGGACGCGGTGGTGCGCATCGGCATGGACTACGCGCGGCGGCGCACGCTCTACGGGGCGGAGATCTACCGCATCCCGGTCATCCGCGACCTGCTGCTGAAGTCCCACCTCGACCTGCTGATCGCCGAGTGCACCGCGCTCCCGGTGGCGCGGGCGCTGACGGTGGCGCCCGAACGGCTCAGCCTGTGGTCGTCCATCGTCAAGTACTTCGTGCCCGTGCAGGGCGAGGAGGTCGTGGCCGCCATCGGCACCGTGCTGGCGGCCCGCGGCTACCTGCGGGAAGGCGTGGCCCACGGCGCGTTCCAGAAGCTGCAGCGCGACCACGCCATCGCGAGCGTGTTCGAGGGGACGACGCACGTCAACCTCGCCAACGTCGCCGCCCAGCTGCCGTACCTCGTCGTGGACGCCGCCGGCGGCGCGACGGACCGCGAGGCCGGAGGCGACCTGCTCGCCGACCTGTTCACCTGGACGCAGGCGCCGCCGCCCTGGCGTCCCGACGGCCGCGCGCTCCGCCTCACCAACGAGGGCCGCGACGAGATCGGGGCGCGGTTCGAGGAGACCGCCGGGGCCGTCGTGGCGGAGGCCGCGGTGCACGCGGCCCCGGGCGTGGCGTCCGCCCTGGCCGACCTGGTGTCCGTCATCGACGACCTGCGCGCCGACCTGCGCAAGGGCGTCCTGTCCGCCCCGGAGGACAGCTCCTCGGTCGCTGCGCTCGGCCGGGCGCGGCGCTACTGCGAGATCCACGCGATGGTCTCGTGCATGCTCACCTGGCTGCACAACCGCCGCGTGTTCGGCGGCGCCTTCGCGGACGGGCGGTGGCTCGTGCTGTGCCTGCACCGGCTCCTGCAGCGCGTCCGCCCCGACACCGCGCTTCCCGAGGAGCACGTGCCGCCGCTGGAGGAGGCGATGGCGCGCTGCCGCGACGAGCGCCGGTGGTTCTCCCTGACGGCCCTGGCCGACGACCTGCCGTCCCCGCTGCCGGAGAGGTGAGACCGATGCGGGAGCGCAGCGATTTCGTGTCGGTCGTCCGGGACGCCGCCCAGGCGCACGGCGACGGGCGGGGCTTCACCTTCGTCGACGAGGAGCCGGGTCCGGGGCGCCGGTACCGGTCGGCCGACCTCGGATTCGCCGAGCTGGAACGGCGGGCGCGCGCCTTGGCGCGCCTGCTGGAGGAGCGCGGCCTGCGGGACGCACCCGTCCTGCTGCTCTACCCGGAGGGGCTGGAGTTCCCTGCGGCGTTCCTCGGCTGCCTGTTCGCGCGGGCCGTCGCCGTCCCGGCGCCGCTTCCCGAGCTCGACGCGGGCCGGGCGCAACGCACCCTGCGCATCATCGAGGACGCCGGCATCACGTGCGTCCTCACCGACGCGGCGCACCGCGAGGCCCTCGACGCGTGGCTGTCGGGGGCGGGGCTGACAGGGCGGGTCCGGTGTCTGGACACCGAGACGATCTTGACCGGCGCCGGTGTCGATCCGGACGGCTGGTCCATGCCGCGCATCGACGCGGACACCCCGGCCTTCCTGCAGTACACGTCGGGCTCGACGAGCGCCCCGAAAGGCGTGGTCGTCACCCACGGGAACCTCCTTCACAACGGAGAGGAGATCAAGCGCCGCATCCGCGGGTCGGCCGACACCGTGGGGGTCGGCTGGGTGCCGCACTTCCACGACATGGGGCTGGTCGGGCAGCTGCTCGAGCCGCTGTACCTCGGGTGCCGCTACGTGTTCACCTCGCCGATCGCGTTCATCAAGCGGCCGGTGCTGTGGCTGGAGCTGATCACCCGGTACCGGGCGACGATCACGGTCGCGCCGAACTTCGGCTACGAGCTGTGCCTGCGCCGGGTCACCGACGCGCAACTGGACGGCCTGGACCTGTCCTCGCTGCGGACGGTCAAGAACGGCGCCGAGCCGGTCCGCGCGGCGACGCTGGAGCGGATGGCGGCGCGTTTCGGGCCGGTCGGATTCCGGCGGGAGGCCTGGATGCCCTGCTACGGGATGGCCGAGACGACGCTGCTGATCAGCGCCGCGCCGTTCGGCTCCGGACCGGTGATCCGCTCCTTCGACGCCGAGGCGCTCGCCCGCGGCGAGGCCGTCCCCGTCCCGGCGCCGCTCGCGCGTCCCGCTCCCGCGCCCCCGAGGCGCCTCGACACCGCGTCCGCGACGCCCGCCGAGGCTGCGGATCCGGCGCACGCCGACACCACGTCCCCGACGCTTCCCGACACCACGTCTCCGACGGACACCAACGCCGCCGACCCAGGGCACGCCGACACTGTCTCCCTGGCGCATCCCGACACCGTGCGCCCGACGCACACCGACACCGTGTCCCCTGCGAACGCCGACGCTACAGACCCGACGCACGCCGACGCCGCGTCCTCGGCGTGCGTCGACGCGGCGTCCTCGGCGGATGCCGGGGCTGCGGACGCGACCTTCCCTGAAGCGAAGGTGCGGCGGCTGGTGAGCAGCGGACGCCCGGTCACGCTGGACGTGCGCGTCGTCGATCCGGGCACCCGCGTCCCGCTTCCGGACGGACGCGTCGGCGAGATCTGGGTGCGCGGCGGCAGCGTCGCCCGCGGCTACTGGCGCGACCCGGAGGCGACGCGCGCGGTCTTCGACGCCCGGACGGCCGACGGGGCCGGCCCCTACCTGCGCACCGGGGACCTGGGGTTCCGCCTGGACGGCGAGCTGTACGTCACCGGGCGCATCAAGGACGTGATCATCGTCAACGGCCGCAACCTGTACGCGCACGACATCGAGGAGGCGGCGCGGGCGGCGCACCCGGCGGCGCGCACCAGCGCCGCGTTCAGCCTGGACGCCCCCGACGAGCCGGCCGCCGCGGACGCGGGCGGCGCCGAGCAGGTCGTCGTGGTGCAGGAGATCAACCCGGCCGCGGCGGACGGGACGCCGCTGGAGGAGCTGGCCGCGCGCACCAAGGAGCGGGTGGCCCGCGCGTTCGGGCTGCCCGCGGTGAGCGTCGTGCTGGCCGCGCGGGGCGCGGTGCGGCGGACCACCAGCGGCAAGATCCAGCGCCGCCTCACCCGGCGGGACTTCCTGGAAGGGCGCATCGCCGCGCTCGCCGCGGACCTCGCACCGGGCGCGGCGCCGCCGCCGGCGCGGACCGCGGGGGCGGGCGGCCACATCCGGCACTCCGCCCATCTGAGAATTTCTTAGTCAAAACGGTGACTGTTCCGATAGGTGGGTGCTAACGTCGGACACCACCCTGAGTCAAGCAGGGAGACATGGGCCATGGCGCTACGTCATGCGGTGCTCGCGGCGCTGCTCGACGGCGAGTACAGCGGCTACCAGCTGGCGAAGATCTTCGACGTGTCGGTCTCCAATTTCTGGCACGCCGTGCCGCAGCAGCTGTACTCGGAGCTGGCCAAGCTGGAGGCCGAGGGGCTCATCCGCGGACGACGGGTCATCCAGCACGACCGTCCGAACAAGCGCGTCTACACCGTCACCCAGGCCGGGTTGGAGGAACTGGAGCGGTTCGCCGCCACCCCGGCCAAGCCGGGCATCATCCGGGAGAACCTGCTGGTGATGGTGCAGGCCGTGGACCACATCTCCGCGGCGCCCGTGATCGAGCAGCTGGAGGAGCGGGCGAAGATCGCCGCCGCCAAGGTGGAGATCTTCCGGCGCACCCTCGAGCACCTGCGCGGCGACATGGACGAGGAGACGTACCTGCGGCACGGCTCCCCGATCGGCCCCTATCTCACCTGCCTGCGGGGCCTGCGGTTCGAGCAGGAGAACTACGAGTGGTTCACGAGCACCGCGCGGCTGCTGCGCGAGCGGACCGCGGCCCGAGCCGAGGAGGGCGCATGACCGCGCCGCCCCCTGAGCGCCCCACCCCGAGGAGGCGTCCACCATGTCGGGCGAACATCGCACCATCGAACGACCGAGAAGCGACCCCCTGACCCTGAGCGCGAAGGCGCCTCCCCCGGCGACCGCCGCGTTCCCGATCCACCCCGCGTCCCCGTCTCCCCGCACCGCCCGAGTCCCGCTGGGCGAACTGGACCTGCGCGCGACGAGCGCCTCCGTTCCCCGCGCCCGCGCCTTCTGCCGAGCCCTGCTGACCGCCGAGGGCGCCGGATTCGCCTTCCCCCACGTCCGCGACGACGCCGAGATCCTGGTGTCGGAGCTGGTCACCAACGCCGTCCGCCACGCCGCCGGCGCCTGCCCGGGCGCCGGCGCGCTCCGGCTGCGCCTGCTGCGCGTCGGCGCCCTGCTGCGCATCGAGGTGCACGACCCGAGCCCGTCCGCCCCGCGCACCCGGCGGGTGGACCTGCTGGAGGAGACGGGCCGGGGCTGGCTGCTGGTCGCGGCGATCGCCGACCGGCACGGCGCCGAGCAGACCGCCCGCGGCAAGTCGGTCTGGTGCGAGCTGCGCGCCTGGCCGCACGCCGGCCCCGCCTGATCGCGGCGTCCGGCGCTCGACGCGCCCCCCGCTGCCGCACCGCCGAAGCCACTGTGACCGCCCCTTTCCGGAACGGACGCGCCATGCGGGTTTACATGTCGATTTACGGATCGTCAGAAACGCCACGGAGACGGCTGAATCGGCAGCGATGGGGATGTCAATGTCCGTGGACTGGTACCGGGCGGACGGGAGCCCCGCCACGGCGGACGAGGCGCAACGGCTCCTGCTCGACGCGGACGCGCGCCTGCTCGCCCAGGACGTGATCCGCGTCGGGCCGGTCGTGGTGGCCGTCTCCACCTGGTTCACCGTGACCGACCTGGGATTCGCCGCGAACGGAAGGCCACTGCTATGGCAGACACTCGTATCCGACCCGACGACGCACGTCGACGTCGGCCGGTACACCACGCGGGAGCGGGCCGAACGCGGTCATCGGGAGGCGGTGGCGATGATCACCGCGCGGCTCCGCGACCTGGTCGCACGCGCCGCCACCGGTGAGGAGTGACGTGATGGCCGACGAGGAATCGGTGCCCTTCCCGCCGGACGCCGCGGCCGGCGACGCGCCGGGCACCGGACGCAAGGGAGAACCGGACAAGGGCGGGGCGCCCCGCGCCGGCCGCCGCAAGCGTTCGATCCGCCTGCGGATCACCGGTCTGCTGGTGGTCCCGCTGGCGTCGCTGATCGCGCTGTGGGCGTTCGCCGCGAACCTCACCCTGGGGCCCGCGTTCGACAAGTACGACTTCTCGACGACGTACGAGAAGATCGTCCGGCCGGGCCTGTACCTGGTGAACCAGCTCCAGCAGGAGCGTTCGCTGAGCGTCGTGGCGATGGCCGGGCGCGACCCGCAGCACCGGCGGCGCCTGGCGGCGCAGCGGGCGCGGGTGGACGCCGTCCAGCAGGTGTTCCGCAGGAGCGCCCTGTCCGACGAGGCGCGGGACGCCGCCCAACCGGAGACCGAGCGGCGCCTGGCCGAGGCGCTGCGGTGGCTGGACCGGGTGCCGCAGTACCGCGGCCGGGTCGACTCCGGCGACGCGGACGCGCTGGAGATCATCGACTCCTACAGCGCCGTCCTGGACAAGGTCATCCAGGTGTTCAGCAACCTGGTGCTGGTGAACGACCTGGCGATCTTCGAGCAGGGCCGGGCGCTGATCGGCGTGGGCAACGCGCGCGCCTACATGATGCGCCAGGACGCGCTGATCTCCGGGGTGCTGCTGCGGGACGGGCGGCTCACCCCCGCCGAGCACCTGGCGTTCGTCCAGTGGGCGGCGGCCGGGCGGCGCGAGTTCGACGCCGGGATGGCGGACCTGGACGGCGCCACCCGCGCGCCGCTGCAGCGCCTGGTCGACTCGCCGGAGTACCGGCGGTACCGGGCCGCCGAGTCCGCCATCGTCGCCTCCTCCGGGGGGCGGCTGCCGCCGGAGGCGGCGACCTGGCAGGCGACCACGACGCAGCTGGCGCGGGCCTGGGAGCAGCAGCTCACCCAGGCGAGCGCGGCGCTGAACGACATGGCCGAGCCGATCGGCGACCGGATCGTGCGGCGGCTGGTGCTGGCGGGCGGGTTCGGCCTGCTCGCGGTGGTCGCGTCCGTCGTGCTGTCGCTGCTGGCGGCGCGCGGGCTGTCGCGCGAGCTGCGCGGTCTGCAACGCGCCGCGCTCGACCTGGCCAACGACCGCCTGCCCCGGGTGGTGGCGCGGCTGCGCCGCGGCGAAGAGGTCGACGTGGAGGCCGAGGCGCCGCCCCTGCTCATCGGCAAGACCAAGGAGGTGTCACGGGTCGGCGAGGCGTTCACCCAGGTGCAGCGCACCGCGATCGACACCGCCGTGCGGGAGGCCTACCTGCGGCAGGGCATCAGCCGCGTGTTCCTCAACGTCGCCTGGCGCAGCCAGTCGCTGCTGCACCGCCAGCTGCACATGCTGGACGAGATGGAGCGCCGCACCTCCGACCCGGAGCTGCTGGAGGACCTGTTCCGTCTCGACCACCTCACCACCCGCATGCGCCGGCACGCCGAGGGCCTGGTCATCCTGTCCGGCGCGACCCCGGCCCGGGGCTGGAGCAGGCCCGTGCACGTCGAGGACGTCCTGCGCGCCGCCGTCGCCGAGGTGGAGGACTACACCCGCGTCGAGGTGGTCGTGGTGTCCGGCGGCGCCGCGCTGATCGGCGAGGTGGTCGCCGACGTCGTGCACCTGCTCGCCGAGCTGATCGAGAACGCCACGGTGTTCTCGCCGGCGCCGACCGAGGTGCTGGTGCGCGGCGAGATGGGCGCCAACGGGTTCGCGGTCGACGTCGTCGACCGCGGCATCGGGCTGGACCAGTCCGAGCTGGAGGCGCTGAACCTGCGGCTGTCGCAGCCGCCCGAGTTCGACCTGGCCGTCAGCGACCGGCTGGGGCTGTTCGTCGTGGGGCGGCTCGCCGGGCGGCACGGCGTCAAGGTCGCGCTCCAGCCGTCGCTGTACGGCGGCGTCAGCGCGGTCGTGCTGATCCCGCGGTCGCTGATCGTGGAGGTGGAGCATCCCGAGGACGAGGCGGTCGCCGGGGCGGCCGCGCGGCCCGGGCCGCCCCGGCCGGCGGGCCCGCGGGCCG